>NZ_JBTHHU010000010.1:0-229097 GCF_059089585.1 Streptomyces sp. SX-6
GCTGCGCCCCAGACCCCGCTTGTCGCGGCTTCGCCGCTCGTCCTCAATCGCCGGACGGGCTTGATAGTGCCGGGCCGGGCAACTTCAGCCCGTCCGGCGTTTGAGGACCAACGCGGCGGAGCCGCGTTGCGGGGGTCCAGGGGGCGTAGCCCCCGGAACAACCGCGCGGAGCGCGGGCCCGGGGACCGGGGGCTTGCCCCCGGAGGAAACGGTGAAAGGGCGGGGCCGGGGCACAACTCCCCACTCCCCACCCCCCGCACCCAACTCAGAAGAACGTCCGGATGTAATCCGTCACAGTCCCATCCGCGGCCGCCACCGGAATCAACTGCCACTTGTCGAACGTCGTGCACGGGTGCGACAAACCCAGCCCCACCCAGTCCCCGACCTCCAACTCCGCACCCTCCGCGACCTCCACGAACATGTGCTGGTCGGCGACCGCGGTGGCGGTCAGGCCGTCGGCCGGGCGCAGGGAGCCGTCGCGGGCGGAGCGGATGACCTGGGGCTCGGGGAGGCCGAGGTCGTACGGAGCGTCCCGCTTGCCCGCGTTGAGGAACGCCAGGCCCGGCTCGGGCCGGGACACGCACTGGGCCCACAGCCGGAACGCGGGCTGCAGTTCACCCTCCTCGGGGCGACGGTTGAAGGGGGAGCGCCCCCGGTAGTGGCCGTCGTCGTGCGTGACGTATGCACCGGAGCGCAGCAGCTTGAGCACGGGCGCGGAGAGCGCCGGAATCTCAGCGAAGACCTCGGCGACCGTGTCGAACCACGCACTGCCGCCCGCGCTGACGACGATCTCCTCGACCCCGCCGAAGCGGCCCGCCGCATCGAACCCCACCGCTATGCCGGTCAGTTGGCGCAGCCAGGACCGTACGGATGCCTCATCCGCATCCGGTACCTCGGCCTCGTACCCCGCGACCCCGGCCAGCCGCAGCGTGCCGACCGCCGCCACCGCATCCGCGACCGCCGTCGCCTCGGCCTCGGTACGTACGCCCGTACGCCCCCCGCGCACGCCCAGTTCGACGACGACCTCGAGCGGCCGCGACGCCCCGGCCTCGCGCAGCGCGGCGTCCATCAACTCGACGCCCCGCACGGAGTCGACGTAGGCGATGACCCGGAAGTCCGGGTCGGCCGACAGCTCGCCCGCGAGCCACCGCAGCGCCGCCGCATCGACGAGTTCGTTGGCGAGGAAGACCCGACGCACCCCGAAGGCGCGGCAGAGGCGGACCTGGCTGGGCACGGCCGCGGTGATGCCCCAGGCACCATGGGCGAGTTGCTGCTCGAAGAGCTGCGGAGCGAGCGAGGTCTTGCCGTGCGGGGCGAAGGCGAGACCGTGCTCGGCGGCCCAGCGCTCCATCAGCACCAGGTTGTGCTCGAGCGCCTCCGCGGAGAGGGCGAGCACGGGCGTGGTGAAGCCCCCGGTGAACAGGCAGCGCCGCTCGGCGGCCAGTGCGCCGACGGGCAGGCCCGCCGCGTCCGGGGGCAGGGCCTTGAAACGGTGGTCGATGCGGTCCTGTGCGAGACGGGCGACGGGGTCGTCGGCGGCCATAGGGGTCTCCAGAGGCGTCGATTGCAACATGCGCAACGTCCGTTGCGGATGGCGGTATTGCTGTCTAGCATCCGGCTCAGTACCGGGTCAACGGTGCGTTTCACCCTGTGAGAGCCAAGTGGAACCGTGGAACCAGTGAGAAGCGACGTCATCTGCCTCGGCGAGACCATGGCCGCCTTCCGCCCCACCTGCCCCACTCACCCCGGAGCACTCGCGGACGTACCCGCCTTCGCCCGCGGCATCGGCGGTGCCGAGTCGAACGTCGCCTGCGCCCTCGCCCGCCTCGGCCACCGCGTCCGCTGGATCGGCCGCGTCGGCACCGACGGCTTCGGCAGCCACGTCATCGACACGATCGCCTCGTACGGGGTCGACACCTCCGCCGTCCAGCGCGACCCGCACCGGCCGACCGGCATCTACTTCCGGACGTCCGGCGAGCGCGCCACCACCTTTGACCGCACACCCGCCCACGCCGAAGTCGCCTACTACCGCGCCGGGTCGGCGGCCTCGGCCATGTCCACCGCGCTGATCGACCGCCGCACCGCCTGGTCCGCCCGCGTCCTCCACCTCACCGGCATCACCGCCGCGCTCTCCCCGGAGTGCCTCGCCCTCCTCCGCGCCCTGACCGCACCCGGCGGCCCCGACCACCCGGGCCGCCCGGGCCGCCCGCTCGTCTCCTTCGACATCAACCACCGCGTCGACCTGTGGCGCACCGCGCCCGAGGGCCCCGGCGTCCTCGCCGAACTGGCCCGCCGCAGCGACCTCGTGTTCGTCGGCGAGGACGAGGCCGAGGCCGCCTGGGGCCTGCGCGGCCCCGAGGCGATACGGGCCGCCCTGCCCGAACCCGCGGTCCTCGTCGTCAAACAAGGCTCAGCGGGCGCAACGGTGTTCACCCCGGACGGCACCGCCACCGAACCCGCCCCCGCCGTCGACGTCGTCGCCCCCGTCGGCGCCGGAGACGCCTTCGCCGCCGGCTTCCTCTCCGCCACCCTGCGCCAACTGCCCCCGTCCCACCGGCTCCGGCACGGCCACCTCGCCGCCGCCGCGGCCCTCACCGCCCCCGGCGACCTCGCCGTCCCCCCGCACCGCGAGCACGCCGACCGGCTGGCCGCACTCGACGCCCCGGAATGGGGAAGACTGCGGCTCGCCCCCGGATGGACGGGGCGAGCCGACACCGGAGAGGTTCCCCGATGAGCCAGACCGTCGACCGCGCCCTACGCATCCTGCCCCTGCTCGCCGAGGGCCCCGCGGGCCTCGAACAGGTTGCCCGGAACCTCGGCGTCCACAAGTCGACCGCGCTGCGCCTCCTGCGCACCCTCCACGAGCACGGCATGGTCTACCGCCAGCAGGATCAGCGCTACCGTCTCGGCACCCGCCTGTTCGCGCTCGCCCAGCAGGCCGTCGAGGGCCTCGACGTACGGGAGATCGCCCACCCCCACCTCGTCGCGCTCAACGAGCAGTGCGGACACACCGTCCACCTCGCCGTCCGCGAGGACGACGAGGTCCTCTACCTCGACAAGGTCGACAGCCGTTACCCCGTACGGATGTATTCGCGCATCGGCAGACCCGTCGCCGTCACCGTCGCCGCCGTCGCCAAACTGCTCCTCGCCGACCTGCCGGAACCCGAACGGCGCGCCCTCGCCGAACGCCTCGACTACCCGGCCTACACGCCCCGTTCGATCACCGACGCCGTCGCCTTCCTCCGCGAACTGGCCACCGTCCGCGAACAGGGCTGGGCCACCGACTTCGGCGGGCACGAAGAATCGATCAACTGCATAGGCGCCCCCGTCCACGGACCCGACGGACGTGTCATCGCCGCCTGCTCCCTCTCCGCGCCTAACGTCGTCGTGACCTCCGACGAACTCCTCGCACTGCTCCCGCTGCTGCGCCGCACCGCCGACGCGATCAGCGCGGAGTACTCCGGCAGACCCCCGTCCACCTCCCCGTCCCCGTCCCCGCAAGGCAAGGCCTGACATGACCGAGAAGACCGCCGTCACCCCGTCCACCCACCCCGCCCCGCCCGCGAAGTTCTCCCACGGCGTGCGCAAGGGCAACATCCTCCAGGTCGCCGGCCAGGTCGGCTTCCTGCCCGCCACCGACGCGGACACCGCGCCCGTCGTCGCCGGGCCGACCCTGCGCGAGCAGACCCGCCAGACCCTCGCCAACGTCGAGGCCGTCCTCGAGGCGGGCGGCGCGAGCTGGGAGGACGTGATGATGCTCCGCGTCTACCTCACCGACACGGAGCACTTCGCCGAGATGAACGACATCTGGAACGACCACTTCGCCGACCTCAAGCAGGCCCCCGCCGCCCGCACCACGGTCTACGTGGGGCTGCCGAAGGGCCTGCTCATCGAGATCGACGCACTCGCGGTACTGGACGACTGACCGTCACGAGGTCACGAAGTACCGCAGTACTGCTGCGCCTTGCCGATCGCCCGGTACATGCAGTCGGACAACTCCAGCAACTGCAGCACCGCGTCGCGGTTGCGCGCCGTCTCCCGGTCGATGACCTCGGCCGGGGGATAGAAGCCGCCGCCCGCCTGGCTGGTCGGATACATCTCGAAGGTGTAGGCGAAGATCTTCTGGTTGCCCCACAGCCAGTCGTCGATCGAACCGTCCGTGATGTAGAGGCCGCTCGACTGCTCCGGCGTGTAACCGTTGCTGGCCGCCATGGACTTGCCGACCGTCGAGAACGTGTCACGGTCGTCCGCCGTCATGCCCGGCCCGGTGTCGTCGTACGTGTAGCCGTACGGCCACAGCACGAGCTCGCTGTAGGTGTGGAAGTCGATGGCGGTCTTGATGCGCTGCTTGCCGTCCACGACCCGGCTGCGCACGAAGTCCGCGACGACCTTCACCTCGGGCGCCGACTCGGCGGCCGGCCCGTGGTACGTCTCGGAGGAGGTACTGGACGATGAACCGCCGCAGCACGCCCAGTTGTAGTCCCAGTTGCGGTTGAGATCGGTGCCGACGGAGGACGAACCGTCGTTGGGCTGCCGGTTCTTGCGCCAGCTGTGATAGGTGCCGTCGGCGATGTCGTACTCGCCGCCGTCCGGGTTGACGTCGGGCACGATCCAGATCACCCGGTTGTCGACCATCTTGGTGACCCGCGGGTCGCTGCTGTACGTCGAGCCGAACTCCTTGAGCAGGTACAGCGCCATCTCCACGGTCAAGTGCTCGCGCGCGTGCTGGTGGTGGGTGAAGAGCACCTCGGGCTTGGCGCTGTCGGGGTTCACGGCGGAGGTGACCTTGACGGCGATGATGTCGCGGCCCTCGTAGCTCCGCCCGATGACCTGCTTGCTCATGATCGCCGGGTGTGCCGCGATGCCGGCGTCGATCTCCGCCATCGCCTCGGCGTAGGTGTGGTACTTCGCGTCCTGCGCCGGGAACGTATACGGCCTGGGCTTCTTGCCGCCACTGCGGTCAGGGGGACCGGGCAGCACGCTGACCCGGTATCCCAACTCGCGTACGTGCTCGGCCTGTACGGCGCTGGCGGTGATGACGAGGGAGTTGCCGTGCACGGAGTCGACGGACGCGCCCGTCGACGCGACGGCCGTACGCTGTTCCGCTGTGTGCGGGCCGATGACGCGGTACTCGTGCGTGGGCGAAGCGCCCCGGGACGCCGCCGGTGACGCCATGGCGAGGGAGAGTACGACGGCCAGGGCCGCGGCCCATCTGCCGTGGGAGTGGAGTCGCATACGGCCTCCAATGTGGGGGGTGAGCCGCGCCCAGTGTCGAGTTATGGCATGCACGGGTCAAGCGGCCCGGCGCGGGGGATTCCGGCCAACTTGCCTTCCGCTTCGGATCGGTTGATTGCGCCCGGCCTCACCAGCCTCAACAATGCACATGTCAAAAAGGATGCTCTTCCGTCTGGAGAGGACCACCCCCCATGAACAGACCTCTCGTCAGCGCGCTCACCACGCTGGTGCTCACCGGAGCAGCCCTCGCCGGTGCGGGCACCGCGAACGCGGCCCCCAAGGTCAAGGCCGTCGACTTCGCCGGAACGGTCGCGCTCAGCAACTGTTCCGGCTCGCTGATCCGCATGCCGAACTCGTCCGACAACGACCCCGGCCTCGTCATGACCAACGGCCACTGCCTCGAGACCGGCATGCCGGGCGCGGGCGAGGTCATCACCGACCAGCCGTCCTCGCGCACCTTCACCCTGCTCGACTCCGGCGCGGGCAACGCCGGAACGCTCCAGGCGACCAAGGTCACGTACGCCACGATGACCGACACCGATGTCACGCTGTACGAGCTCGACAGCACGTACGCCCAGATCAAGCAGAACACCGGCATCGACGCGCTGACCCTGTCGACCGATCACCCGAGCACCGGGACCGCGATCAACGTCGTCTCCGGGTACTGGAAGAAGAATTACTCCTGCAATGTCGACGGTTTCGTCTACCGGCTGCGCGAGGCGGACTGGACCTGGAAGGACTCGCTTCGCTACACGCCGTCCTGCAACACGATTGGCGGGACGTCCGGTTCGCCGGTCATTGACTCGGTCAGCGGGAAGGTGATCGCGATCAACAACACGGGGAACGAGAGCGGCGGGCAGTGCACGCTGAACAACCCGTGCGAGGTTGACGAGAACGGTCAGGTCACGGTGCGGCAGGGCCGCAACTATGCGGAGGAGACGTACGGCATTCCGCAGTGCATAGGCACCGGCAACAAGCTCGACCTGAGCCTGCCGGGTTGCACGCTGCCGAAGCCGGCGGGCTGGGACAACTGACGGCCTGCGCCCCGGCCCCACCCTCTCACCGTCTCCCGGGGCTCCGCCCCCGGACCCCGTTTCGGGGGCTCCGCCCCCGGGCCCCCTTGTCGCGGCTTCGCCGCTCGTCCTCAATCGCCGGACGGGCTACAAGTCAGCCCGTCCGGCGATTGAGGACCAACGCGGCGGAGCCGCGTTGCGGGGGCCCAGGGGGCGTAGCCCCCGGACAACCGCGCGGAGCGCGGGACCGGGGGCCCGGGGGCTTGCCCCCGGAGGAGACGGTGAGAGGGCGGGACCGGGGCACAACTCCCCCTACGGCAACCCGTGCACGTGCGGCCCCACAACCCCCGACCAAGCGTCAGCGCCAAGCGCATCCCAGTTCGTCGACCACGCCATCGCCCCCCGAACCCCCGGATACGTCCGAGCCGGCTTGAACGACCCGCACCCCGTCCCCGCCGTCAAGCAATCCAGCGCCGCGTTGACCACGGACGGGTCCACATATCCGCTCCCCGCACCCCGAGGAGACGCCGGCAGCCCCAGCCCGACCTGCGAGGGCGCCAGGCCACCCTCCAACTGGATGCAGGCCAACGCCGTCAGGAAGTCAACAGACCCCTGCCCATAGACGCGCCCATCACACCCGTTCATCGAACCGCTATTGTAGAACTGCGTGTTGACGACCGTCAGGATGTCCTTGATGTTGAGCGCCGTCTGGAAATAGGACCCCGACGTCGACTGCATGTCGACCGTCTGCGGCGCCATCGTGATGACGAGCCCGCTCCCGGCCTTTCCCGACAACGCCCGCAGCGCCTGCGTCATATAGGTCGGGTTGAGCCCGTTCTCGAGGTCGATATCGACCCCGTTGAAGCCGTACTTCTGCATCAGCGCATAAACGCTGTTCGCGAAATTCGCCGCGGAGGCGGCATCGTTCACGCCAACGGCGCCCCGCTCCCCGCCAACCGAAATCACAACCGACTTCCCGGCCGCCCGCTTCGCCGCGATGTCCGCCTTGAACTGATCCTCGCTGTAATGCAGCGCAGGGTCGAGAGTGAAGTCCACGGCCCCCGGCGTGCTCGTCGCATCGGCAAATGCCACGGCGATGATGTCGTACTGACTCTGCACATCGCTGATCTTCTGCACGGTCGCACCGTTGTCGAAGTTCTGCCAGTAGCCCGTGAGGGCATGCTTCGGCACCGTGGGCCCGCTCCCGCCGGCGGCCGTCGTCCCGCTCACCGCCGCGGACTTGTCCGACTCGCCCGCCGCGTTGGTGGCCGTGACCTGGAACCGGTAGGACGTCGACGGGGCCAGCCCCGTCACTGTCGCCGAAGTCCCGCCGACGGCCTGCACCTTGGTGCCGTCCTGGTAGACGTTGTACCCGGTGGCCCCGGACACCGCGCCCCATGACAGGGCGGCGGACGACGACGTCACCGCCCCCACCGCCAGCCCGCCCGGTGCCGCCGGCACCGGATCCCCGGGGGTGCCGCCCCCGGGGCCGGTCAGGGAGACGTCGTCCGCGAAATACGCGGGCTGCCCGTACCACCCATGCGTGTACACGGTCACCGAGGTCGTATCCGCGCCCGTCGTGAACGACGTGGTCAGCTGCTGCCAGTCGCCCGCGCTCGGCGTCCACGTGGACACATCCGTGGTGCCCGTGCCGCTCGCGCCCAGATAGACGTACGAGCCGCGCACCCAAGCGCTCAGCTGGTACTGCGAGTTCGGCTTGACCGCGACCGTCTGTGAGCACTTGGCGTCGTCGGACCCCGCGGGCGTCGCCTTGAGCGCGCCCGACCCGCCGTGCACGGGTGAACTCACGACGCTTCCGCTGTCACTCGAACAGGTCCAGTACGAGAGCCCGTTCTCGAAGCCGGGGTTGCGCACCAGGTTCGCGTCCGCGGCCCGCGCAGGAGGCGTGCCGACGGCGCCGAGACCGCCGAAACCGCCGAGTGCAACAGCAACTGTGGCCAGAATGCTGCCAAAGCGTCTTCTGGTAGGACATGAGCGATCCATGACCGCCTCCGGTGGGAAGGAAGTTGTGGTGGGTGGGGGGTATCGCTGATCGCGAGGATGGTCCAGACCATTTCATCCGTCAAGGGTTTCAGAGCCGGGCAGTATGGAGGCGTGCCAATGGGTGGTCGGGTCGGGCGCGGGGGAGACGGCCGCGGAGAGACGTACGCGGGAGCGATCCCGATGGTCGTCGTCGGGATGGCGGTCGTCTGGCAGTGCGTGCTCGTGGGCTACACCTACTCCCTCGCGGGCCACGCCGCGGACAAGGGCGCCCGTGCGGCATCCGTGGGCCGCGACTGCCGGACGGCGGTGCTGTCGGACCTGCCCGAGGAGTGGCCGACGGAGCCGCGCTGCGGCAGGGAGGGCGAGGTGTACAAGGCGAGCGTCACCCTCCGCGTACCCCTGATCGTTCCCGGTGGCGTCAACTGGCCGTGGCCCGTCCGCAGTTCCTATGGAGTGATGCGCGAGGACTGACGCGCCGGTCAGTTGCGCGGGCTGGGAACAGGGCCGTGCAGGGGGTCTGTTTCAGCCGCCGCATTCGTGGATACAGTGCGGAGGCGCGAGCGTTGGGGAGTGTCGATCTGCGGTCGTCGGAGGCGGTGCGGCCGGAGTGAACGGGGTAGCCGACGTGCCGATTGCGATAGCGGTCACCAGTTCCGACCTGGTGCTGGCGTCCGGCGACGGCCCCGCCCCGGCCGCGGCGGTCCTCCAGCCGCCCGAGGTCCAGCCGCTGGAGACGGCGGTGACCCAGGCGTCGATCCTGCTCGACCAGTGCGGATTCCTGGTGGTCGTCTATCCGGATTCGCTCCCCGCCGCGTACGTGCGCAGGCTGCACACGGTCCGGGCGGTGCTCGAGAGCGACCGCGTCGCTCTCCTGCCCATGCCCCTCCCGCCTCTCGCCGTGGCCGTACTGGCGCGTCAGTTACGGCAGTTGTCGGTCTCCGACCTCAGCCCCGGCGTACTCGCCTCGGCGGCACGCCTGCTCGCGCACTACATCTACGCGGGCGCCCAGCTCGCGAGCGTGGCGCGGCTCGACCGGGTCGCGGTCGGGCTCGGCCCGCACCTCAGCTCCCTGCTGCCCGGTGTCCGGTTCGGGGTGCTCGTCAACCCGGCGCCGCACCTGCTGCGGCTCGGGAACGCCGAGCCGCCCGGCGGCCCGGCGTTCCCGACCCGGATGACCGTCGCCCGCAGCAGACCCCGCAAGGGCGAGGACTGGGTTCTCGACACCCTTGCCCCCACCTGGCGCGTCGAGGGCGTCCAGGAGGTCTTCCCGCTGCCCGCCGATTCCGCCCGCTGGTGGGGCACCGGCCGGGCCGTCGAATTCGCCGCCGCGATCCCCGATCCGTCCATCCTCTACCACCTGATCGCCTCCGTGCGGAGGGAGTGCTGTCGCTGGTGCGGCCTCGAACTCATCGGCGACCGCTGCGGGTTCTGCTCCGCGCCACTCCTGTCCGCAGCCGCCTCCTCCTCCGACAACCAGCTGCCGTGCTCGCCTCCATCGCCTTCATCGCCTTCATCGCCTTCATCACCGTGAACGAGAGACCGTGAACGAGGTAGTCCGCAACCATGAATTCACGCCAGCGCCGTGGTGTCATCCTGTTGCTCGTGTCGGCGGTCTGCGCGATCGGCGCCTTCGCCGGCGTGCTCGCGGTGATCGACGACGTCGACTCCAAGGTGGGGCCCGAGTCCACGGCGTACGAGCTGAAGGCGGACGTGCCCGCGTACCGGTCCCTGGACGCGGACCAGTTCCGGAAGGTGTCCGTGCCCCGGCGGTGGCTGCCGAGGACGGCCGTCACCGACCTCGGTGACATCACGGGCAAGATCGCGGTCAGCCGGCTGCGCGAGGGCTCGCTGCTCCAGGCCGACATGCTGGCCGACCGTCCCGCGCTCAAGCCCGGGCAGCAGGAGATCGCGATCATGATCGATGCGTCGACGGGGGTCGCGGGCAAGATCACCCCGGGGTCCTCGGTCAACATCTACGCCACGTTCCCGGCCGAGAGCGGCGGCCAGCCGCGCTCCAAGGTCATCGTGAGCAACGCCAAGGTCATCGACGTCGGCCGGCTCACCGCTCTCCAGCCCAAGCAGGGGGACGCGGCCCAGGCCGGCCGCGAGGCGGTGCCGATCACCTTCGCGCTCGAGACCCTCGACGCCCAGCGCGTGGCCTACGCCGAGTCGTTCGCCTCCCACGTGCGCCTCGCGCTCGTCGCGCCGGGCGACGAGAGCCAGATCCCGGCGGGCCAGCGCGACTACACCTTGAACGGCGACAAGTGAGGTGACGGATGGCCACACGCATCCTTCCGGCCGTCGGCGACGCGGATGCCGCGCGGGCGGTGACGGCACTGCTGAGCCAGCTGCCGGACATCGAACCCGCCCACGCCATCGGCAGTTCGACCGTGCTGCTCGACACCCTCGCCCGGCTCGCGGCCGCCTCGGTCACCGAACTGCCGGAGGTCGTCCTCGTCCACGAACGCATCGGGCCGGTCCCCGCCCTGGAGCTCGTGCGCGAAGTGGCCCTGCGCTTCCCCGCGTCCGGAGTGATCCTGATGACGGCGGACACCAGCCCCGCCCTGTTCTCGGCCGCCATGGACGCCGGCGCCCGCGGCCTGGTCGGACTCCCGCTGTCGTACGACGAGTTGGCCGCCCGCGTACGGGCCACCGCCCACTGGGCGGTCGGCGTGCGCCGGCACCTGGGCGCGGACGTGGAGCTGCCCGGCGGCCCCGGGGGCACGGTCGTCACGGTCACGGGAGCCAAGGGCGGGGTGGGCACCTCGGTCATCGGCGTCCAGCTGGCGCTGGCCGCCCGTGCCTCGGGGCGGCACGCGGCGCTGGTGGACATGGACCTCCAGGGCGGGGACGTCGCCTCGTACCTCGACGTCCAGTTCCGCAGGTCCGTCGCCGACCTGGCCGAGATCCAGGACATCTCGCCCCGGGTGCTCCAGGACGTCCTCTTCTCCCACGAGACCGGCCTCGGCCTCGTCCTCGCCCCGGGCGACGGCGAGCGGGCCGAGGAGGTCGGCGAGCGTACGGTGCGCCAGCTCGTCAGCGCGCTCCGCGCCCGTCACCAGGTCGTGGTCGTCGACTGCGGCACCCAGTTGACGGCCGCGGGCGCCGCGGCCATCGAGATGGCCGACACCGCCGTGCTCGTCCTCACCCCGGACGTCGTCGCCGTACGGGCCGCGAAGCGCACGGTGCGGATGTGGGAGCGGCTCCAGGTCCGCAAGGCCGAGGACACCCTGGTGGTCGTCAACCGGGCGGTGCGCGGCACGGAGATCCAGCCGCCGCTGATCGAGCGCATCGTCGGCGCCCGGGTCGCCCGTACCGCGATCCCCGCGCATTTCAAGGACCTTCAGCCCGTGGTCGACGCGGGCCGCCTCCAGGACCTCGACAGCCGCAGCATCGTCAAGCAGGCGATGTGGGGCCTCGCGGGCGAACTCGGCCTCACCGGCGGTGCCGTGGCCCTGCACGCCGCCGCCCGCAGGGGCCGGCGGGCCCTGCCCCGCGGCGGACGGGGCGAGCGGTGACGACACGAGTGGTGACGACACGAGCGGTGATGACCCGGGCTCACGACCGGGGCCAGACGACGGTCGAGTTCCTGGGCATCCTGCCGCTGATCATCCTGGTGCTGGCCGTCCTCTGGGAGGCCGCGCTGGCCGGCTACACCTACACCCTCGCCGGGGACGCCGCCGACAAGGGCGCGCACAAGGGCGCCGTCTCCGGCGACGCCGGGGCGTGCCGGGCGGCGGCGGTCGCGAGCCTGCCGGACAGCTGGCGGACCGGCGCGACGGTCGACTGCGGGGCCAAAGGGGCGGACCTGTACGAGGCCAGGGTGACCCTGGACGTCCCGGTGCTCTTCCCCGGCCTCGCCGGCTTCCCCCTCGTGCACGGCGAGGCCTCGGCCGCGAGGGAAGAGAGGGAGGAGCAGTGATGGCGCGCAGCCGCGAACGCGGCCAGACATCGGTCGAGTTCATCTCCATGCTCCCGGTCCTGGTGCTGGTCGGGATGGCGCTCGTCCAGCTCGGCATCGTGGCGTACAGCGCAGAGCAGGCCGGCACGGGCGCCCGGGCGGCGGCCCGCGCGGCGGCACGCGGCCACGACGGACCGGCCGCGGGCAAGGGCGCGATGAGCGGCTGGATCGCCAAGGACACCGGCATCGAGGTCGCGGGTGCGGGCACGGACGAGGTGACAGCGACCGCGACCGTCGACGTCCCCTCGCTCTTCGGCGTGGAGCTCGGCCACATCTCGAAGAGCGTGACCATGCCCCGCGACCAGGCGGCGCAGGCAGGGGAGTTGCCGGGGGCGTTGCCGGGGGAGTTGCTGCCATGAGCCTGCGCGCACGCCTCAACGTCCCCGACGCCCCGCGCGGCGCGCACGAGGAGAACCACCTCGTCGCCGTCTACCGCGCCAAGCTGCTCGAGGAGATCGACCTCGCCGAGATGTCCTCGCTCGCCGCGGCCGAGCGCAGGGCCCGGCTCGAGCGCGTCCTGGGCCACATCATCAGCCGCGAGGGCCCGGTCCTCTCCACCCACGAACGCTCCCTGCTCATCCGGCGCGTGGTGGACGAGGCACTCGGCCTCGGCATCCTCGAACCGCTCCTCGAGGACGCGTCCATCACCGAGATCATGGTGAACGGGCCGGACCAGATCTACGTGGAGCGCGCCGGCCGCGTCGAGCAGCTGCCGATCCGCTTCGCCTCCGACGAGCAGCTGATGCAGACCATCGAGCGCATCGTCTCGACCGTCAACCGCCGCGTCGACGAGTCCAATCCGATGGTGGACGCCCGGCTGCCCTCCGGCGAACGCGTCAACGTCATCATCCCGCCGCTCGCCCTCTCCGGCGCGACGCTCACCATCCGCCGCTTCCCGCGCGCGTACACGCTGCACGAGCTGATCGGACTGGGCTCGCTCGACGAGCAGATGCTGATGCTGCTCTCCGCGCTGGTCCGGGGCAAGTTCAACATCATCGTCTCGGGGGCCACCGGCGCCGGGAAGACCACCCTCCTCAACGCGCTCTCCGGGCTGATCCCGGGGGGCGAGCGCATCATCACCATCGAGGACTCGGCCGAACTCCGGCTCCAGCAGCAGCACGTCATCACCCTCGAGTCCCGCCCGCCGAACGTGGAGGGCAAGGGCCAGATCACCATCCGGGACCTGGTCCGCAACTCCCTGCGCATGCGCCCCGACCGCATCGTCGTCGGCGAGGTGCGCGGCGGCGAGACGCTCGACATGCTCCAGGCCATGTCCACCGGCCACGACGGCTCGCTCGCGACCGTCCACGCCAACAGCGCGGAGGACGCGCTCATGCGACTGCAGACGCTCGCCTCGATGTCCGAGGTGGAGATCCCCTTCGCCGCGCTGAAGGACCAGATCAACAGCGCGGTCGACGTCATCGTCCAGTTGGCCCGCAACTCCGACGGCTCCCGCAAGGTGAGCGAGATCGCCGTCCTGCACTCGCGCGGCCGGGAAGACTACCGCATCGCCACCGTCTGCCGGTTCCACGCCTGGCCGCCGGGCGCCGACGGCGTCGTGCACGGCGAGTTCGCGTACTACCCGCTGCCCGCGCGCGTCGCCGAGCGGCTGTACCTCAAGAACGAGCCCGTCCCGCCCGCCTTCGGCGTGGCGGCGCACGAGGACCAACTCGCCACCAGAGAAGCCCGATAGGAGTCCGCGACGGCCATGGCCATGGACAACATCGCGTTGCTGACACTCGGCGCCACGCTGCTGTGCGGCGCGAGCGCCGTCGCGGGAGTGCACGCGTACGCCTCCGGCCGGGCCCGCAGCGCGGCTCTGGTCGACCGGCTCACCGAAACCGAAGCACCCGGGGCACGGTCGCGCGGACGCCGCCGGACCTTCGGCGGCAGGTTCGACCGGTGGATCCGCGGGACGACCGCGGGCCGGAAGATCGAACAACGGCTGGCCACCACCGGACTGACGCTGACGACGGGCGAATTCGTCCTCTGCATGACCGGTGCGGTCATCGCCCTGTGGGTCACCGCCTGGCTGCTCCTCGCCCCGTTCTTCGGCCCGGTAGCGGCCCTGGCCGCACTGTGGGGCGCGTTCGCGTTCCTCAACTGGCAGCGCCAGAAGCGCAACGAGCGGTTCATGAACCAGCTGCCCGAACTCTCCCGCGTCGTCGCCAACGCCACCCAGGCCGGCCTCTCCCTGCGCACCGCCATCGCGATGGCGGCCGAGGAGCTCGAGAACCCGGCCGGCGAGGAACTCTCCCGTGTGGCCGACCGGCTGGCCGTCGGCCACACCCTGGACGACGCCCTCGACGAACTCGCCCGACGGCTGCCCTCCCGCGAACTGGCCGTCCTCGTCACCACATTGGTGCTGTCCAACAAGGCGGGCGGTACGGTCGTCAACTCGCTGCGCAACCTCACCACCACGCTGGAGGAACGCAAGGAGACCCGCCGCGAGGTACGCACCCAGCTGGTACAGGTGACCGTGACCGCCTACCTGGTCCCCGCCATGGGACTCGCCGCCCTCCTCCTCATGGACCGCATCTGGCCCGGGGCCCTCGCCAAGATCACGGGGTCGGTGGTGGGCCAGGCCGTGGTGATCGTCTCGCTCGGCATGTACGCCGTGGGCTTCTTCCTCGTCCGCCGCCTCGGCAAGATCGACGTCTGAGGGGTCCGCCATGGCCATCGCCCTCGCACTCGCCCTCGTCATGGGCCTCTCCGTCACCGGAGCGTTCTACGGCCTCCACCTCTACCGCGCCGAGGCCAAGCTGCCGCCCGACCTCGCGGTCGCGCTGGAGGTCGGCGCCACCCGCACCAACGCCGCGGGCTCGCTCATCGACCGCCTCGGCATGCGCTGGGCGCCGTTGGTGCTGCGCCTGATGGGCCCCGACCGGATCGGCAGGGTCCGCCGGAGGATCGACCGGGCGGGCAACCCCGGCGGCCTCACCCTCGACCGCTATGCCGCCCGCCGGTTCGTCTACGGCGTCACCGGCGGCATCGGCACCCTGGTCATGCTCGCGAGCGGCCAGCCGGTCCTGGCCCTCCTGATGCTCGCCTTCGCCGCGTTCTGGGTGGAGATCGGCATCTGGACGGCCGTACGCGCCCGCAGGAGCGCGATCGAGCGCACCCTGCCGGACTTCCTCGACGTCCTCGCCGTCGTGGTTTCCGCGGGCCTCGGCTTCCGGCAGGCCCTGGACCGCACGGCGGAGAAGTACGAGGGCCCCTGGGCGGACGAACTGCGCATCACCCTGCGCCAGATGGACATGGGCGTCAGCCGCCGCGACGCCTTCGACGACCTGCGCCGCCGCAACGACTCCGAGCAGGTCGCCATGTTCGTCACCGCGCTCCAGCAGGGCGAGGAACTGGGCACGCCCATCGTCGACACGCTCATCGCCATCGCCCACGACATGCGGCGCACCGACGCGCAGAACGCCCGGCGCAAGGCGGCCAGGGCCGTACCCAAGGCCACCACGATCGTCACCATGATCATGGTGCCGGCCACCCTGCTCCTGATCGGCGCCACCATGTTCCTGGGTTCCGGCCTGCTGGACTGACACCTCGACCGACACCGAGCCGCGAGGGAGGGGACACCGTGGCACAGCACTCGATCAGCTCGATGAGCCACCCGATCACGACACTTGCTCCTCCGGCGCCCGTACCTTCGACGCCTTCGACACCGGAACTGCGGATCCAGATCGGCGCCCTCCAGGCGCTGTGCCGCCAGGTCTTCGCCTTCCGCCTGGCGGTGATCCTCCTCGCCATCCCCTTCGCCCTGCACGCGGTGAGGCGTGGCTGGCCCACCGTGCTGATCGGCGCGGCGGTCCTGGTCGTCTTCATGGCCTCGTACGTCCTGTTCCGGGACTGGGAACGCTTCGGCCCCCCGCTCCTGCGCCACCCCGCCCTCCTCGGCGTCGACACGCTCGCCGGTGCGCTGCTGCTCTTCACCGCCGGTCCGGACAGCCCGCTGAGCTACGTCACCCTGTGCACCCCGCTGCTCGCCGGGCTCGTGTACGGCTGGCGCGGCGCGTCCTTCTTCGCCTTCCTGACCCTGATGACCGTCGCCCTCGCCGACCTCGGCGGCCGCGGCACCGGCAGCGGCCTCGCCGACGCGACCCTCCTGCCCGGCGTCTGCCTCCTGGCCGGCGCCGTCGGCGTCACCCTGCGCGGCCTCGTCCTCCGCTTCGGGGAGGCCGGTGAGGCGCTCACCGAGACGCGTTCGCGGCTGGCCGTCAACGAGGCGGTGGAGGCCGAACGAGCCCGGCTCGCCCGGGAGATGCACGACTCGGTCGCCAAGACCCTGCACGGCCTCGCCCTGGCCGCCGACGGCCTGGCCCGCTCCGCCGACCGCATGGACCCCCGCCAGGTACGCGACCACGCCGAGCTGGTGGCCCGCTCGGCCCGCCGCGCCGCGGCCGAGTCGCGCGAGCTGCTCTCGGACCTGCGCCGCGCCTCGTCGTCCCTGGACGAGGGCGTGGCCCTGGCCGAAGAACTGGCCACCTGTCTAACCAACTTCACCCACCGCACCGGCCTGCCCGCCGCCTTCCGCCCCCTGGGCGTGGCGCCCGCCCCGCCGGTCCCGGGCCCCGTCGCCAAGCACCTCCTGGCCATCACCTCCGAGGCGATGGAGAACGCCCACCGCCATGCGGGGGCAACCCGCCTCGAGGTGGCGGCAGGGCCGGTCGACGGCACGCTGCGCATCAGCATCTGCGACGACGGCCGGGGCCTGCCCCCCGGCACCACCCTCGAGGGCTTGCGGAGTGCCGGGCACTTCGGCCTGCTGGGCATGGTCGAACGCGCGGCCCGCATCGGCGCCCGCATCCGCATCGGCCGGGGCCGGGCCCGCCAAGGCACGGAAGTCCGCCTCGAGTTACCACTGGCGGCCCTGACCGGACGGGACCCACGACCATGACCGTGCGCGTCGTCGTGGCCGACGACAACCTCGTCGTACGGGCCGGAATCACCGCCGTACTCTCCGGCTGCCCGGACGTCGAGGTCGTCGCGGAGGCGGCGGACGGCCGCGAGGCGTACGAGGCCGCGCGCACCCACCGCCCGGACGTCGTCCTGCTGGACGTCCGCATGCCGGGCATGGACGGCCTCTCGGTGTTGCCATCCCTCGCCGGGATCACCGAGGTGATGATGCTGACCTACAGCGACGAACCGGATGTGGTGCGCGGAGCACTGGTGCGGGGCGCGAGCGGGTACTTGGTGCACGGCCAGTTCACGGCCGACCAGCTGATCGGCGCCATCCGCGACATCAAGGCGGGGCGGGCCCATTTCAGTACGGCCCTTCTGCACGCTGCCACTGCAAACGGCGCTCTGCTCGACGACGAACAAGTATCCGTCAACAGCCTTTCTGTATCCGGCGCACAGGATTCGGCGAGCGCCATTCATCCACCCCCAGGGTCTTCGCAATCGCAATTTGATCTGGCACAGTCGAAGTCTGGGTCCGGGGCTGCCCGGTGTCCGCTGAGCCGTCGCGAAACGGAGGTGATGGGTTTGATCGCCGCTGGGATGACCAATGCGCAGATCGCCTCTGTCTGCTTCATCAGCGAGAAGACCGTCAAGAACCACATCAACCGCATTTTCACCAAGTTGCAGGCGGAAACCCGGAGTCAGGCCATAGCGATCTGGCTGGGCACGGCACGGCGCGAGGGGGAGTGGTGAACAACTGGACTTGGGCCCGCTATTGGGCCCCGGGACCCATGCCCTCCAGGGCCGTAGTGCCCTACCTTCGGGTCGACGAAGCCGAAGGGGAGGGCCATGAACGACAGGCTGTTGCAGACAGCGGTCGGCACCAAGGTGCGCGTTGCCTCCTGGAGGGACACCTGCATCGAGCGGATGTTCCGGCACGAGCGGTCCAGGGGGCAGACCGCTGCGGAGTACATCGGGATGATCGTGGTGGTGGTCGCCATCATGGCGGCGGTCGCCGGATTCACGGACATAGGCACGGCGATCAAGGACAAGATCGTCGCAGCGATCAACAAGATCAAGACCTGATTTGTGCGGCTGTGCGGCGTGATCGCGAGGCAGGGCAGGCGCTCCCCATCTACATCACGATGGTGGCGGGTCTGCTCTTTCTCGCGTTCGCCTATTTCGTGGTGGGAGAGGTCGCCGTTTCCCGGAACGGCACACAGTCGGCGGCCGATTCCGCGGCACTGGCGGCAGCCCAGGACGCCCGTACCCAATTACGCGCCGGGCTGCTGAACGCCCTCGGCAATCCCCTGAGTTGGCCGAAGCTCATCAGCGGTGACGGATACATCGATCCGCGCGCGTGCCAGGAGGCCAGACGCTTCGCCAACCGCAACGAGGCCGATGCGGCAGGGGGAGACGAGGGCTGCCGCAGGCTCCCCGCCCCGCGTGTCGGCTACGCGGTCACCGTGCGCTCGCAGAAGGGCGTCGGCGGCGACATCGTCCCCGGCATCGGGCACCAGCACACCACGGCGAGCTCCACGGCAGTCGTCGAGCCCAGGTGCGTTCTGGCACCTGCCGTTCCGGGGCAGCCACCGCCCACACACCTGCTGCTGTGGTGTTCCGGTGACCGCAAGTGGGACATCGACCCCAAGGCGCCGACCGTCCCGCTCACTTTCCCGAGCGCTGCGGATCTTTTCTCGGTGAAGCTCAAGGACTGACGGACGATCCCGACATTCGCAGAGACGAACGAGCAGAGGACGAGCAGGAATGAGTTTGTGGCAGAGCTCCCGGGTGCGTCATGTCGCGACTGCTGTCTCCGTGACCGCGGTTCTCGCCCTGACGCTGTCCGCATGCGGCAGCGACGACGACAAGGGGACAGAAACCACGGCAGCCACGCAAAGCGCCGGGGGGAAGTCCCAGACCACTGCCGGACACACCACGGATGACACTAAAGCCATAGCGACCCTCAAGGGGGCGGAAGGCATCGTCCTCGACGTCACCTCCGCCACCCGCGACGCCGCGGGATTCGTCACCGTCAACGGCAGCCTGAGGAACACCGGAACCGAGGACTTCACCTCCACCCAGGCATGGACCGGCCCGGAACTCGCCGTGATCCAGGGGGCCGGCGGAAGCTCGCTGGGAGGCGCGACGCTGGTCGACGAGACGGAGAAGAAGCGCTACTACACCCTGCGCGACACCGAGAACCGTCCGTTGGCCAGCATGGGGCTCGCCATCATCAAGGCGAAGTCGGAGCGCAAGGTCTATATGCAGTTCCCGGCCCCGCCGAAGTCCACGGCCCAAGTAGACCTCCAGATCCCCACATTCCAGTCGGCTTCCGTGAAGCTGACGGATGGGTGATCCCATGCTGTCGTGGCGCAGGACGAGCACGGCATTCGCGGCAGTACTGGCCGTCATGGCCTCGGCCCCACCAGCCCTGGCCGACGAAGTACCCCCCGCTCCCTCGGTCTTCAAGGGCACCATCGACTCCCAAGCCCCCGGCCTCAAACTCCCGCCGGGCCGAAAACTCGCACCCCCCAAGGTCCTCGACCTCAAAACCATCATCGGCGACGAAGGCGGCAAGGAACGCCGCGAAGACTCCAACTCCGACGTGAAGTTCGAGCTCCAGGCCGAGGTCCTCTTCGGCAAGGACAGTTCCACTCTCAGCGGCGATGCCCGCATCAAGAGCATCGCCGACGAGATCAAGAAACAGAAAGCCCACGAGGTGAAGGTCTTCGGTTTCACCGACAACCTGGGCTCGCACGACCACGGCGTAGCCCTGTCCAAACAACGCGCCGACTCGGTCCAGCAAGAGCTCTCCAAACAGCTCGACCCATCCGTCAGTTACCAAATCCGTGGCTACGCCGAAGACCGCCCGGTCGCCTCCAACGACACGGAAGAGGGCCGCGCCAAGAACCGCCGAGTGGAGGTTTCGTTCCCCCGCGCCAACTGAGTCGGTGCAGGATGGGCCCGGACACAGTCGGCGGCGTCCGGGAAGCGGGGCCTGTATGCGGTACGACGGCACGTGCAAAGCTGCTCTCGCAGGCACAGCGGCCCTGTGCCTGCTCGCACTCGGCCAGGCGCAGGCGGGCGCCCTGGACGGCACCGTCCTGCCGGAATACCGTCCCGCACCCGGATCCAAGGTCGTCAACGGCTCAGCAGCGGACGACAACGGCCCGCTGCTCAAGCCAGGCACATACACGGACGCCCTCGACCCCGGCGAGAAGAAGCACTACACAGTCCGCCTCGACGACACCTCCGACGCCTACGTATCGGTCGTGGCCGCCCCCACCTCCGGGCAGCCCCTGAAATCGGACGCACCCTTCCAGGTCACCCTCGCCCGCCCCGACGGACACGAATGCGGCGCAGGCCAGGCGAAGTTCACCGACGGCGACAGCCCCCACCCGCTCGCCGCGTACGCCGTCCGCCGTGCCGGCGCATGCCGCCAGGCGGGGACGTACCGCGTCACCGTGAGCCGCGCGCAGGAATCCGCCGGCGCGAACAACGGCCCTTTCCCCATCGAGCTGAAATACATGGCCGAACCCGGCCTGAAATCCGGCACCTCCGCCGGAACCCTCGCCGCCCCGCACAACTGGAGCTCCACACCACCGTCACCACCCCACAGCCCGCCCCGAAAGATCTCCGGCGGCACCGGCTTCAACGACGCCCCCGCAGTAGGCGACGGCGTTTGGCAAGACCAAGCCGCCCCAGGCGAAACCCGCTTCTACCGCATCCCCGTCAACTGGGGCCAGCAACTCTTCGTCAGCGCAGAACTCCCGCAAGCCTTCGCCCCTTCCGGCTTCTACGTCGCCAACGGCATCCGCGTAGGCCTGAACAACCCCGCACGGGGCCCGGTCAAGGAGATCGACCAGGAATACGACGGCAAGGCACAAACCATCCCCCTGGGCACCGCACCGGTCGCGTACGACAACCGCCTGCGCGACCCGTCCGACCCCGCGAACGGCATGCGAGTCGCTGGCTGGTACTACCTCCAGGTCGGCATCCACCAGAAAGTCGCCGAGGTAGCCACGCGCCCAGTTCCCCTAACCCTGCGCATCAGCATCAAGGGCCGCCCGACGCCCACACCGGCCTACGCCGGCGACCCGGTAGCCGCAGGCTTCGACGTTTCCGCCGACCCGGACGGCACGGCCGCCTCCCCGGGCCCGAACCTCCGCCACATCATCGGCTACACAGGCATCGGCACGGGCAGCGCACTGCTCCTGTGGCTGGGCGCATGGTGGCTCACCGCCCGCTTCAACGTGCGTTCACCATTTTCGCGACCTGCGCGGTGACGATGGCCTCCGGCACTTCGGGGGTCTTGCCGCCGCCGTTGAAGTTCGGCGCGTAGAACGTCGCGACGGTCGCCCCGGACCGCACGACCCGGAACGCCAACGGGACTGCGTCGCCGTCAACTTGACCCGTGACCTGATAGGCGAGCGAATCGTCTCCGGCCTTGGGCGCGGACAGCTCCTTGACCGCGGAGTACTTGGACGGCCCGTCGTCACCACCACGGGAGGTGAAACCACCCGCACACTGCTGTACCGCCGCACGGAGGCGGGCGATGACGGCAGATGCGTCGGCATGGACGGTGAGGAATTCGGTGATGGCGCTCTCGCTCTTATCCGTGATCTGCCGGTAAACGGTCGCAGCGGCTGCGGGCTCGGGCGCACCGTTGATGACGGAGACGAGCGGCTGGCAGGCGGCGGTGTCGGCCTTCTCCTTGCCGGGCCCGGAGGCGGCGCCGGGCAGCGGGCCGATGGTGAAGTCCTTCACGTCGTCCTGCGCGAGCGCGATCGTGTCCAACTCGGCTTTGGAGAACGTCCGTCCATGGGCCGGCGCGGTCGGTGAACCGGACGACCGCACCATCGGCGACGAACCTCCGGACGACCCGCCGCCACACGCGGCCGTAAGCCCCAGCGCGACGACAAGCGCCAGACGTGCTGCCGTGCGAACCCGCATGCTGCCGCCTCCCGGCTTCGGTGGTGGGCCGCCGCCGCACGCTAGCAACGGCGTTGGCATTGCGCATGGGTCCACGGGCCCACCGGGGGCCCAGCCGTCAGCTGTGCCCCGAGATCATGATTGACCACAGATCGCCCGGCATCAGTGGGTCGTCCTCGCCCGCGGGCTCATCAACGATGAAGAGGATCACGTGAGATCCCGCGACACGGCAGGAGCGATACCCGGGCTGGGCCGGGTATTCCTCCAGGAAATGAGCTCCCTCTCTCTCGATTTCGTCGCGGATGGCTTCAAAGGGAACCGTTCGCGAGATCCCGGAGAGGTCAGTTCTCAAGGCGCTGGGAATGGTGCTGTCGAGGCCGTGCGCCAGTCGATGAACCTGTACGCCGATACCTTCGCAGGATCCGGCGTACAGGTTGAACTCCACTAGCCCGTAATCGAGTCGGAGGGACTTCTTCCTACGGTCCGCGATGCACTCGTCTCCCATTGCGTCGCGGATCTGTACAGCCGAGCTGCCCAGTCCCACGCCCGCGACCGTCCCAGTCGCCGCGACGTGCGCGAGGAAGCTGACGGCTGTCACTTGACCTTCTCCAGAGCCTTGATCAGGAAGTGCATTTCCAATCCCCGGTTGAGCTTGTTCCCCCAATTGTGCTTGTTCATGTCCGCCATGGCGGACCGAGCCTTCGCAATCAGATCGGCTCTCAGCTCCGGGTTGTTCATGATGGCATCGCGGGCCAACGCCACGTCGCGCGCACTCGCCGTACCGGTGCTGAGGCGAATCGCTTCAAATCCGACCCCTCCGTCACCGGACGGAAAGATGCGCACCTCGGAGTTTCCGACATGCATATGTGCACCCTTCGTAGCCCAGTCCGACGCAGCGGGAGAAATCCGGATACGGGGTGCCGCGCAGTTGTGCACCAGCACCGGTGTACTGCCCGCAAGAACGTAGTACGTGTGGATGCCCGTGATCGAGAGGTCATGGGTTCGCTGCCGCTTCTCGTACCGTTCGATCCCGGTAATCCGCAGCGAACTGCCGTGTGCCGTAAGGAGTCCCGCGCCGGGTCGTACGTGGGCCGCGTCAACCCATCGCCTCTGGTCCGTCAGCCAGAAGGGGTGGGTGTCGGTCGCGGCCAGAGTGACAGTGCGCCCGCCCGTGCGTGCCGTCAGCCGAGTGAAGTCCTTGTCCTGCTCGGTGGTGATGGTCCCCACTACGGGCCGTTCGGCCGTCACGCCATCCGCCGGATCTGTGGCGAGCACCCGATCCCCCGGCCGGATTCTTTCAATCGGTACGGCCGCACCACTCGCCAACAAGACGCCGGTTCCCGCCGGGAAGCTGTGCTTACAGCCCTTGAGCGCTTCGGCGAGCCTCTTCTCGGCCTCCTTGACCCGCTTCCGGTTCTTCACCAGATCCTTGAGGCCCTCGTACAGCCTCCCGCCGTACTTCTTCAGCCTCTTGATGAGCTTGTACGCCTTCGCCCACTTCCACGGCGCCCCGTACTTCGCCGCAAGCTTCCCGACCGCGCCGCCGAGGAGGCTCGTGAGCACATTGACGAGCGTTTCCGCGCACGCTTTTCCGTCGCCCTTGGTGATGCAGTCCAGCGCATCCGTGATACCCAGCTCATCCGCGAGGATCTTGGCGAGCTCCTTCGCGGCGTCCTTCGCCTCGTCGCTGCTGTCCTTCTCGAGCCGCTTGGCCTCGTCCAGGGCGTTCTTGGCGTCCTCGTACGCCTTGTCCTCCGGCGACAGCGCGGCGTTGCCCGGCGGTTCGCCGGTGGTATCGCCCGCGGCCTGCGTACTGCTCTGCTGGCCGCCCCCGGGCGATCCACAATCACCCCCGACCGCCCGGCAGATCTTGCTGCCGACCGTCCGCCCCAGCTCGGTCGTGATCCCTGCCGTGACGAGGCTGCCTACGACCACGGCGACAACCACGATCAGACCGATGTGCTCCGCAGTCGTCTGGCCGCGGTCCATATGCCGCAGTCTCAGCATCCTGACGAGCGAGAACCCTCGCCGACGTCTGCGAGCCCCCACCATGGCACCCCTGTCTCAGTTGGTGTGACTGAGCGATGTGGCCGGTGGGCGACCCTATGTCCGTGAGCGCGGTACGGCATGGGCCCGTGGCCCCAAACCAGGGCCCAACTCCGCGGCGGGCCGGTCAGAGCAGGTGGTCGGCCTTGCCTGCCTTGATGTCGAGGATGAGGGCGCGGAGGGCCTCGCGGCTGTCGGTGACGTAATGCTCTTCGGCGCCGCTGACGGCGATGTAGGCCTTGCCGTTGGTGTCGGTGCCTATGCGGAAGCAGGCACTGGCCTCAGCGCAGTACGGCTCTTCCCAGGTGATTTTGGGCATGGGGGAGTCCCTCAGAGGTGGCGGGCGATGTCGTGGATGAACGTGCGTGACTCATCTGGATCCAGGGCAAGTCGTTCCATCCAATCCAGCTGAACACGGTACTTCGCCAATTGCCCTTCGTCATGGAGGAATTCCGGGCCATGGGTGCTGTCAATCTGCACTGTGTCGAGCTGCGGGACGGCGCTTTCGGCATACACCAGTGTCTGGCCGGAGCCGGGAAAGCCCCCGCTTGCCACTGGCAACACGCGTAGCGTGACGTGGCTCAGCTCTGACATGTGGAGCAGGTGCTCCAGCTGTGCCCGTGCCACGGACTTGCCGCCGAACTGCATGCGGAGCGCAGCTTCATGGACCGTACAGGAGTAGCCGGGCGGATCTTCCCGCATGAGGACTCTCTGTCGTTCCATGCGGTGCACCATCCGCAGCTCGAACTCCCGTTGCGTGAGCGGCGGAACGGAGAATCCGAAGATCGCACGGGCGTGATCCGGGGTCTGGAGAAGCCCCGGAATGTGAACGGTGTGTGCAGTGCGCAGCCGTACGGCGTTGGCCTCCAGCTCGGCGATGTCCAGCAGCCCGTCGGGCAAGGAACCTCTGTAGCGCTCCCACCAGGCATGATTGTTCGGCTTTGCCATTGCGCAGAGAGCGTTGACGTAGTCCTTATCGGAGCACTTGCAGTGGTGCGTCCAACTCCGCAGACGGTCAACGCTGATGGGACGTGAGCCCCGCTCCATGTTGGAGATCTTGCCGCGGTCGACACCCAGTAGTGAGGCAACAGACTCCGCGCTGACCTTGGCGGAGGTACGCATCTTGAGCAACTCGGAGCCAAGGCGTCGCTGACGGTGTGTGGGCGATGTCCTGGCGGCCATGGCTCCCCTTCATGGGTGTGGTGAGCAGCAGTGTGCCGGTTCACGGGTATCGCTCTCCACTCGATGGGGGCAACTTAGCCATGTAGCGGGCTAAGTTGCCCCCAGCTCCGCTACCTTCGGTACCTCATCGCTCACGCCCCGCGCGAGCGGAACTCCACACCCCACCCGGAGCTGCCGTATGCCCGTCAGTCTCTGCCCACTCGCAAACCCCACCGCAGACACGCCACCCGAACACCCCACGCGCCTCGCCGACCCCTCCGGCCTCGCCTACAGCTTCACCATCCCCGGCGAACCCCGCTCCGCCGCACTTGCGCGCTCGCATGTCCACGCCGCCCTGCGTACCCACGCGCTCGCCCACCTCGCCGAGCCCGTACTTCAGATCACCGGCGAACTGGTCGCATGCGCCGCCCAGTTCGAGCCGGGCCAAGACCTCTACCTCTCCCTCCACTGGCGCGACCACACCATCCGCACCACCCTCTGGGATCCCCACCCCTCCCACCGCCACGACCCCTCCGCGTACGCCTTGTGCGCCGCGCAACGCAAGCGCACGCTGCTGCTCCTCGCCTGCGTGGTCCGCGCATGCGGCGGCATGTGGGGCGTGGACAGGCCCCGCCCCGGCACCGAGGGCGCCAAGGTCTGGGCGAACGTGCCCTGCACAGGCGCCCAGTCATATGCGGAGCACTCTGGCTAAAACAGGCGGACGCGCATGTCCTGCGTGAGGTTCTCGAGGATCTCGCGCAGCCACGGGCTGCGGACGGCGGGCAGCCGAACCAGAGTGTGCTGGAACACTTCCGGGTCGGCCCGGAACAGGTAACAAGGGCGTGGCGCGGGCGGGTCGTCGCGGAGGACGCCGTCGGGCATGCCGCCCGACGCGGGGACGGGCAGGTGCGGCTCGGGGAAGGCCAGCCACAGCCACACTCCGAACGGCAGCGGCACCGGATATGCCGAGGTGGCCGTGTCGGCTGGGGTCCAGATCTCGCCTGTCTGCGGATGGGTCGGCACGAGGTGGATATCCGCGCCCGCGCCGGGGACGGGCCGTCCCGGTCCGGCCAGGACTGCCTGCCGCGCCGGCAGCCCCACGGGCAACAGGGCGTCGAGGGCGCGTTGGAACACCTCCTTGACCAAGCCGTCCGGAACGGTCACCGGTCGGCCTTCCGAGGCCACCAGCAGATGGGCGAGCGCCCGGCCGGCTGCCGCTTCCCACTGCGGGCTCCATGACCACCAGTACCTCGAGCCCGACCGCGACCAGCCGGCGATCGGCTCGAACGGGGGCGTGCCCTTCCCCTGCGCTGTCAACTCCCCCCAGGAGAGCGGTGCGGAGTTGGCGCCGTCAACAGGGATGCGGCGCACGGCGTTTGGGGCGAGCCACACCGCCTGCCAGAGCGAGCAGTCGTCGATCCGGCTCGCCACGCCCAGGCCGCACGCCTCGCAGGCCATGTTGGGACCGTCGGCCCCGTACAGGCCGCAGCAATAGCCGCCGGCTTTCTCCGGGAGCAGCATGGTGCCGCGGACATCTCCGGGTGCGATGACGATCGCGCCGGGCGCGCCGTCGGACAGGGCATGGACCGGCGCGTAGACGCCGCGAGCCGCCGCCTCGTCCGGACCGATCTCCTCCCACGTCCGCCACGGCGGCCCCCAGGGCTCCGGATCCACGGCGAACGTGCCCGGCTCCATGAGCACCGGGAGCTGAATCCCGTTCCCGTACGTCTGATGAGCGTGGACCGGCAGGACAACCTGGGACAGCGGAGCGGTCAGCCTGGCGCCGCACCCCGCACACACGAAAACGAACAAATGCCCTCCGCTTGGGAAATAGGGGCATCATCACAGCTCTGTGGCGGCCGGCCAACGTGTTTTTTGCGAACCGGGTACCGGTTTCCGCACGTTGAGCCCTGCAAACCGTGCGGAAACCGGTACCCGGTTCAGCCGCCGTCGGCGCGGAGTCTGCTGAGCGCCGTCTGGATGGTGCGGACCGTCGAGCGTGGACGGCGGAAGACGTCGTCGCTGGTGAAGCGGAGGAACTGGCGGATCTCACGGCAACCGCCGAGTTCGTTGAAGCGCACCGTGTCCCGCTGGTGAGCGGTTCTGCTGCCGTGCCAGGCGAAACCCTCGATTTCCAGGGCCAGTCCCTCTGCCCGGAACAAGAAGTCGACTCGCCTGGTGCGCCCGCCCGTCCCGCTGACCTCGACCTGGCTCTCGGGATGCAGCCCGGCATCGTGCATGATCAGGCGGGCCTGGGTCTCTGCCGGCGAGCCGCACTGGGGGTCGGTCAGCGCCAAGCACTTGCGGGCTTCCAGGGCCCGGGCACGGCGGGGCGGCGCTTCGAGTGCGGAAGCGACGTGCCGGAGGCCCACGAGCTTGCGGGCGAGTGCGGAGTCCGTAGCGATCACCGCTTCGTCCCGGGGGAGCGTGCGGAGCAGATCGCAGACTGTGCGCACTGCGGTGGTGACCCGCACACCCTCGACGACCGTGACCTCGTGTTCGGCCAACGGGGCCCGGTGGAAGGTGGCTTCCGGGTTCCGTCGGCGGCGAAGGGCCTCGATCGGTGTGAACTCGGCCGTGCACAGTCGCATCATCGCGATGCCGTGGGCTGCGGCCGCAGAGCTGTGGCTGGCGATCCACCCAGGGTTCTGCAGCTGGAATCCTGCGAGGCGCAGCCGGAGGCCGACCTCGCGACCAGGCTCGGCCCAGGCGCCCCGGTGCAGCTGGGACCAGCCCCAACGGCGCAGCAGCCGGGCTGCGCTTTGCTGGTCGATGCCGCAGGCGACGGCTTGAGTCGTCAGCAGGATGCCGCCCTGCGCCGCGGCGAGTTGGTGCAGTTCACGGAGGTCGGCCTTCACGGGTCCAGCACACCGCAATGTGCGGGCAGTTGGTCACCCCTGTGGATAACCGTTCGCGGAAACCGGCGCGCCCAACTTCCGGCCGATGAGTTATTGTCCACCTTGCCAATAGGGGGGACATGACAACACCACGGCGCAGACGCACGCCCGAGCAGGCGCGCGAGGAGATCCTCGACGCCGCCACCGAACTGATCGCCCGGCACGGGCCGGACGGTACGGGGCTGCGCCAGGTCGCCGAGGCGGCAGGCGTCTCGCACGGGCTGGTGACGCACTACTTCGGCACCTACGCGGCGCTCGTCCGCGCCGTGTTGCAGCGCGAGAACGCGCGGCAGCGGGAGCGGATCCGTGAACGGATGCGTGCCGGGCAGGGTGTGCCGTACGCGACCGACATGACCCGCGTGCTCTTCGAGACGCTCGCGGACGAGCGCTACGTGCGGTTGTTCGCCTGGTCCGTGCTGCACGCCGAGGACGCGGGTGCGTCGTCGCGTGCGCTGTCCGAGCTGGTCGATGCGATGGAGGCGGGCATCCGGCTCGTCCTGCCGCCGCCGGACGGACCGGACCGGGCGCGGATCGAGCAGGTGGTGCTGCTGACGCTGTCCGGCGCGTACGGATACGCGCTCGGCAAGCGCACCTGGCTGTCGGGACTCGGGCACGATCCGGCCGACCCGGCCCACGAGAGCGCGTTCCGGGCGGCCTTGTCCTCCTCCGTCGCCATGTACCTCGCCGGAGCCGAAGGAGGGGGACCGTCCCAATGACACCCACGACACTCAACCTGCTGCTCATCGTCGGAATCACCGCACTGATCCTGGTACTTCAGTTCTCGGCGCGGCCGGTCAGACCGCAGGCGTACATATGGGTCGGCCTGCTGATAGCGCGTGGCTGCGTGCCGCCCGGCCCGGCCCGTGCGACCGCGGCCGGGATCGTGCTCCTGGCCATCGGGCTGGTCGTGTCGGCGGTGTTCGGCTTCCTGCGCGGCCGCACCATGCCGATGTGGCGGGACGCGAACGGAGTCCTGTACCGCAAGGGCGGCCGGGTGACGCTGCTGCTGTGGCTCGCCACGCTCGCCGCCCGGCTGGTCCTCGGCGCGGTCGGGGCGATGGCGTTCGGCGAGCCGTTCAACGGCAACGCCCTGTGGCTCGGCGTGGGTGTCACGCTCGGGGTGCAGCAGCTGGTGGTGATGCGCCACGGCCGTCGTGTCCCCGTACCGAACTCAGCGCCTCAGCCTGCCTCTTCACGTTTCTGACACGCCTTGTTCGTCTGAATGTCCCCTTGCGATGTTGACCTTTCTGACCAGTAGGTAACCCCCCGCTGGAAGGACCGAGTTGATGTCCGTCGGAAAGACCCGCCTCGTCGCCCTCACCGCACTCGCACTGTCGGCCGTCTCGCTGGCCTCCGCCACCACGGCGCAGGCCGCACCGGCAGCCGACGGCGGCGGAGTGCCGAGCTACCGGACGTGGCAGGCGGACGTACAGAAGGCCGCCGCCCCCGCGATCCCGTGGCTGCGCGACCGGGCGGCCACGGGCGGCGACAAGCTGGCCATCGTGCTGGACATCGACAACACGTCGCTCGAGACGTACTACCACCCCGGGCAGGCCAACAAGCCGGTGCTCAAGGTGGCCCAGTGGGCGCATGAGCACAACATGTCCGTGCTGTTCGTCACGGCCCGCAAATCCTCGTCGTCCGCACAGCAGCAACTGACTGACGCCGGTTACCCGGTGGATGCCATCTGCACGCGCGAGCACGGCGAGAGCAAGGGCGAGGGCAAGGCCCGCTGCCGCGAGGAACTCACCGAGGACGGCTACACGATCACGGCCAACATCGGTAACCGCTCCACCGACTTCGAGGGCGGCTACTACGAGAAGGCCTTCAAGCTGCCCGACTACGACGGCGAGCTCTCCTGACCTCCTCCTGACCCTCGCGCCTCACTGCGGGGACATGACCTCGTAGAGGTTGCGCGCGTCGTCGGCGAAGTAGAGGCCACGGGGGCACAGCGGGTGGTCGATCCGGCCGTTGTCGGGTTCGCGGGGGTCGCTGCCGTAGGGCACGCCGGCGGCGCGCAGTCGGGCGAGGACGGCGTCGAAGGTGGCCGGGTCGACGTCGAAGGCGAGGTGGTGGCCCACGGGCTCGTCGACGGTCATGAAGTCCAGCGTCAGGGATTCGTTGACCTGCACCGGCGCGAAGTGCCGTGCGGAGCCCGTGTGTTCGTAGTCCAGGCCCATGACGGAGGCGAAGAAGTGCGCTGCCGCCTCGTTGTCGGCGGCCGGGACGATGGTGTGGTTCAGGGTGATGGGCATGATCGGTCGGCCTCTCAGTTCTCGACGGGTCGGACAGTGGGACGGGACAGGGCGCCGTGCAGGAAGACCTCGACGAGGTCGGCGGTGTCCGGCTGCGGCGGCGAGGATGGTTCGCGCGCGCCGGTGAACAACAGCCCGAGGAAGATCTGCGCCGCCTGCTCGGGCGGGATCCGCAGCGACTCCCGCTCCGGCTCGAAGAGTTCGGTGAGCGCCTCGCGCACTCGCGCGGTACCGGCCGCGCGGTCGGGCGGTCCTCCCGCGCTGCCGGGGCGGCCGCTACGGCGGCGTCCGCCGGTCGCGTGGAGCGCGCCGATCACCGCACCGATCCGGTCCAGGTGGGCGTGGAGCGCCGAGGCCGCTTCGGTCAGCCGGGCGGTGAGAGGCTGGTCGATGGACACGGACGCGAGCTCGGCGAGGGCGTGATCCGGACTGAGTGCCTCGGCCACGCAGGCGTCCAGGAGCTCGTCCTTGTCCGCGAATACGCGGAAGACGGTGCCCTCTCCGATGCCTGCGGCCTGGGCTATCTGACGTGTCGTCACGGCACTGCCGTGCTCGATCACCAGGGGAAGCGCCGCATGGACGATCATCTCGCGGCGGCGTTCCGGATCCATCGCCGGAGCCCGTCCCCGCTTGGGTGTGGTTGCTGCCATACAGTCGATTATCGGAGTGAGCGCTCACTCCGTCAATGGGGTTTGGCGCGGCGCCACTTCAACCCGTGCCCCCGGGCGCAGGCCCCACCCCGCCATCGCCCCGGCCGCCGCCTCCAGGACGTGGCGGCTGCGGAGGCGGGGGAGGCCGAGGCGGCCCGGGGGCATGGTGTGGACGGAGAGGACCGTCAAGTCGCGGGTCAGGTAGGCGACATCGATGGGGAAGCGCATCCGGAAGGTGTGGATGCTGCCGGCCGGGGTGAGGAGGAGGGCGCCGTCGACGGTGTCGCGGCCGAGGAGGCCGCGGGTGCGGGCGCGGTAGGAGGCGGCGATCTCAAGAGGGACCTCGGCTTCGGGAGTGAGGAGCCGGGCAGGGCCGTCGGGCCAACGGGGCATACGCGCTCCAAGTGATGCGGAAGTGCCGTTGTGGGTGGCCAAGTTATCCACCGTGGCGGGGTTGTCCACAGGGGGCAGCGGAGGAGTGCGGAAGTTCGTAACCTCGGCTCATGGACGCGTTGTTGGTTGCTTTCGCTGCCGTGTACGGGGCCGTGGCCGGGTGGTTGGTGCCGCGGGTGCGCTATCGGTTGGCCGTGGAGCCGGAGGAGGGGTGGCGCGCTGCCGGGCCATGCGGGCATGCGGTGGGTGGCAGTGGCCTCGGCGGCCGGACTGGTGGTTGGGTCGGCGGCCGGATCGGCGGCTGGGTCGGTGACTGGATCGGCGGTTGGGTCGGTGGGGGGCGTTGCGGGGTGTGCGGGGCTCGGTACGGGCCGGCGTGGGCGGCGGTGCTGGTGACGGCGGTGGCGTGTGCCGCGCTGGCGGCGGCGACCGGGGCGCGGCCCGAGCTGGCGGTGTGGCTGCTCGCGGCGCCGGTGGGAGTGGTGCTGGCGGGGGTCGACCGGTCGGTGCGGCGGCTGCCCGATGTGCTGACGGTGCCGTTGGCGGTAGCGGTCGCGGGGCTGCTGGGGGTGGCGGCGCTGATACCGGGGGCGGGTGGGTCGTGGCCCGGGGCGCTGCTGGGGGCGGTGGCGCTCGGGGGGTGGTATCTGCTGCTGTTCCTGATCCACCCGAGCGGCATGGGGTTCGGCGATGTGAAGCTGGCGCTGGGGCTGGGCTGTGCGCTGGGGTGGTACGGGTGGGCGGCGGTGATATTCGGCGGGTTCGTGGGGATGCTGGCGGGGGCGGTGTACGGGGGATGGTTGGTGCTCATCCGGCGGGCGGGGCGGCGGGCGACTCTCGCGTTCGGGCCGTTCATGATCGCGGGCGCCTGGGTGGGGGTGCTGGCGGGCGGTGCGGCGGCGTGATGTGCGGCACCCCGGGGGCAGTGACAGTGACGGGGAATGACAGACGGTGACGACAGACGCGCGGTTCGCGTCAAGTCGGTGATGACTTTCCGCGACATTTTTGGAAGCTTCTGCGAGCCGTTTCACGGCACTGGAACGTTGGTCCGGTTCTACGGTGTAAGTCCAGTGCTTGCAGGGCCTTGAGAGCTTTTGAGTGATCGTGTGCGCCCCGAAAACCAAGATCGATAAGGGTGTTGCACGTCAGCGCGATAGGGGTTGTCACCCCTATTGATGCGCAGAGCACCGCCTCCGACCGGTTATGGTGGAAACCCCCCCTCGGGCCGGTCCGTATCCCCCCCACGGACCGGCCCGTTTTCTTTTGCCTCATTTCCCCGGCCGTCACTCTGCGTAGGGATTCATGTGGCGGGGTCGGTCGAGAGACAAGCGCGCGGCAACTAGCGGCAACTAAGCGGTGAGCAAGTGGCTAGGAATCGCCGCGTTGCGCCCAGATGTTGACGCCTTCCGTACTCACCGCAAAGGAATCGATCTCGGCGAGTTCTTCCTTGGACAGTCGCGGAGTGCCGAGCGCGGCGATGTTCGCCTCCAGCTGGCGCACGCTCGAGGCACCGATCAGGGCGGAGGTCACGCGGTCGTCGCGCAGCACCCAGGTCAGGGCGAGCTGGGCCAGGGACTGGCCGCGCCGCTGGGCGATCTCGTTCAGGCCCCGCAGGCGGCGTACGACGTCCTCGGTGAGCAGCGAAGCGTTCAGCGAGCCGCCCCGGGAGGCGCGTGAGCCCTCCGGGATGTCTCCCTGGAGGTATTTGTCGGTGAGCAGGCCCTGGGCGAGCGGGGCGAAGCAGATGCAGCCCATGCCCTCGTCCTCGAGGGTGTCGAGCAGGGCGTCGTCCTCCGTCCAGCGGTTGATCATGGAATAGGAGGGCTGGTGGATGAGAGCGGGTACGCCCATCTCACGCAGCAGCCGGGCCGCTTCGCGGGTCTGCTGCGCGGTGTAGGAGGAGACACCCGCGTACAGCGCCTTGCCCTGCTGGACGGCGGACGCCAGTGCGCCCATCGTCTCCTCCAGAGGTGTGTGCGGGTCGAAACGATGCGAGTAGAAGATGTCGACGTAGTCGACACCCATTCGGGCCAGTGAGGCGTCGAGCGACGACAGCAGGTACTTCCGCGAGCCCCACTCGCCGTACGGACCGGGGTGCATCAGATAGCCGGCCTTGGTGGAGAGCACCAGCTCATCGCGGTAGGGCCGGAAATCCTGCGCGAGCAGCTTGCCGAAGTTCAGCTCGGCGGAACCCGGCGGCGGTCCGTAGTTGTTGGCCAGATCGAAGTGGGTGACACCCAGGTCGAAGGCGCGGCGCAGGATGGCGCGCTGTGACTCGAGGGTGCGGTCGTCGCCGAAGTTGTGCCACAGTCCAAGGGAGATGGCAGGCAGCTTGAGGCCACTGCGACCCGTACGCCGGTACTCCATGGAGTCATAGCGATTTTCGGCCGCGCGGTAGTGCGAAGGATCGGTCATGACCACTGAGTATCACGCTCCGGTGACAGGCCGAGTTGGGTCCTGGCGACACGCTGGCAGTAATGTGGCGCCCTCGGGGCGACCGCCAAGGCTGGAGGGGCTTGAATCGTGAAGTTGCGCGACCTGGTGTACAGGCTTTACGCACGCCGGGTGGAGGGCCGCCTCGACCACGCCCAGGTGCCCAAGCACATCGGAGTCATCCTCGACGGCAATCGCCGCTGGGCGCGCGCGGACGGCCGGACCCCCGAGCAGGGTCACCAGGCGGGCGCCGCCAAGATCCAGGAACTGCTCGGCTGGTGCGACGAGACGGACGTCAAGGTCGTGACCCTGTGGATGCTGTCGACGGACAACCTGGACCGGCCCGCCGAGGAACTGAACCCGCTGCTCGGGATCATCGAGAACACGGTCCGCAACCTGGCCGCGGAGAAGCGCTGGCGCGTTCACCACGTGGGCCAGCTCGATCTGTTGCCGTCCCGGACCCAGACAGTTCTGAAGGAAGCCGAGCAGGACACGATCGGGGTCGACGGGATACTGGTCAACGTCGCGGTCGGCTACGGCGGCCGGCAGGAGATCGCGGACGCGGTCCGGTCGCTGATCCTGGAGGCGGCCGACAACGGCACCTCCTTCGAGGAACTCGCCGAACAGGTCGACGTCGAGCACATCACCAAGCACCTCTACACGCGTGGCCAGCCCGACCCGGACCTGATCATCCGTACCAGTGGTGAACAGCGGCTGTCCGGTTTCATGCTCTGGCAGAGCGCGCATTCCGAGTACTACTTCTGCGAGGTCTTCTGGCCCGCTTTCCGGAAGGTCGACTTCCTGCGCGCGCTGCGTGATTATGCGGCGCGGCACCGGCGTTACGGATACTGAGCGGTACTGAGCAAACCTCGGGAATCCACGGGCTGTCACGGCCCAACTACCGCAAGTGCGCTGGGCTATTGCCGCGTATGCGACGCATCCGGCACAACGCGCGGATCAAGTGTTCACCTGCTGCTCGCATATGCCGTTGCATGGTCAAGCGGTTGGGCGGGAATATCCCTTCCAGGCCGACGGTCGGTCCATGACCGTCGCTCTGCCAGCGGACGGCATGGGGCCGTTCGCCCGGGAGGCCCTTTGCACACGTATCCGACCGTGCGGAGCAGGCGGAAAAGGCGCTGCGGTTCGCGCGGACGACGTGGAGGGCCGGCTGCCGGCCCTCACAGGGGTGTGAACCCGGCCCTTTCCCCGCGACATCATCGACACCGTCGCGTCCAGTACCTCTCCCCGAGGGGGTTCGTGCACCCAATGGTGACCAGCAAGAAGCGCCGTGAGAACGACCGGCGCACGTATGTCCTCGACACCAGCGTCCTGCTGGCGGACCCAGGAGCCATGTCCCGCTTCGAGGAGCACGAGGTCGTGCTTCCCGTCGTGGTGGTCACGGAGTTGGAGGCCAAAAGGCACCACCCGGAGCTGGGCTACTTCGCCCGCAAGGCACTGCGTTCACTGGACGAGTACCGGGTTCAGTACGGCCGGCTCGACGCGCCGATTCCCATCGGCGAACTCGGCGGCAGCCTCCGGGTCGAGCTCAACCACTCGGACCCGGGCATACTGCCGGTCGGCTTCCGACTCGGGGACAACGACTCGCGCATCCTCGCGGTCGCCCGCAACCTCCAGGCCGAGGGCTACGACGTCACCGTCGTCTCCAAGGATCTGCCGCTGCGCATCAAGGCGTCGTCGGTGGGGCTGCGGGCAGAGGAGTACCGGGCGGAGCTGGCGATCACCGACTCCGGGTGGACGGGGATGGCGGAATTGTCCATCACCGCCGAGCAGGTGGACGAACTCTTCGCCGAGGAACGCGTGGACGTGCCGGAGGCGTCCGAACTGCCCGTGCACACCGGGCTGGTGCTCCAGTCCGAGCGCGGCAAGGCGCTGGGCCGGATCGCGGCGGACGGTTCGGTGCGGCTGGTGCGGGGCGACCGGGAGGCGTTCGGCATCCACGGCCGCAGCGCCGAGCAGCGCGTCGCGCTCGACCTGCTGCTCGACCCGGAGGTCGGCATCGTCTCGCTGGGCGGCCGGGCCGGTACGGGCAAGTCGGCGCTGGCGCTGTGCGCCGGGCTCGAGGCGGTGCTCGAGCGGCGCCAGCACCGGAAGGTGATGGTGTTCCGGCCGCTGTACGCCGTGGGCGGGCAGGAGTTGGGCTATCTGCCCGGCACCGAGGCGGAGAAGATGAGCCCGTGGGCCCAGGCGGTCTTCGACACGCTGTCGGCGGTGACGACGGCAGAGGTGATCGATGAGGTCGTCGGGCGCGGCATGCTCGAGGTGCTGCCGCTCACCCACATCCGCGGCCGGTCGCTGCACGATGCCTTTGTCATCGTCGACGAGGCGCAGTCCCTCGAACGCAACGTCCTTCTGACCGTTTTGTCGCGTATCGGGGCCAACTCCCGGGTGGTGCTCACCCATGACGTGGCGCAGCGCGACAACTTGCGCGTCGGACGGTACGACGGCGTGGTCGCGGTCGTGGAGAAGTTGAAGGGCCATCCGCTCTTCTCGCACGTCACGCTCACACGCTCGGAGCGTTCGCCGATCGCCGCACTGGTGACCGAGATGCTGGAGGATGGTCGCATCTAAGGCCGGTTGTAGGCGCGGGAGTTCGGGCGGCGCGCGGCAAAGCCGAGGAGCTTAGCCGCGCGTCGTCGTGTCGCGCGGGTCTTTCCGGAAATCCTGTCGGGTAAACGGGATGTGAGCTTTCCCACGCACCGAAGAATTGCCTCCGGGTGTGCCGTTGGGGCAGAGTCTGGGTCCTGTCAGGCCCCGCATACGGCACTTGCCCCTCAAAAGGGCGTTGCGGCATCCCAACTGAACAGCGTCGCCGTATGCCACCCGGACATCGTGTGGGTCTCCTTCGTGGAAGTACGCACCGGGTCAGTGTCTCCAGTGACCGGCCGGTCCCGTCTTGTTGTGGGTCCGTGCCAGCGGAGACCAGAGCCAGGGGCAAGATTTCGCCCACGAGGTCACCGAGCGGGCGATGCTGGAAGGAAACCGTGTGAGCCGGATCTCGGTCAGGGGAATCGCTGTGGCGTCCGCCACCGCGGTCACCACCGTCGGCGCCGTTGTGGGCGTCGCCTCGGGCAATGACCATGGCTCGACCGACAAGGTCGAGGCCACCGCCGCGGACACGACGCTCCTCGCGGAGATCCCCGCTGAACAGGGCGCCCAGGTGCAGACCGCCTCGCTGACACAGCAGGCGGACACGCAGAGGGACGTGGCCCAGACCACGGCGAAGCGCAGCGCCGAGGAGTCCGCGCGCAAGCAGGCCGCCGAGGACGCCACCGCGAAGAAGGAAGCCGCGGACGCCGCGCAGAAGGAGAAGGAGGCCAAGGAGAAGGCCGACAAGGAGCGCGAGAAGGCGAACGACGTCGCCAGCCGCTCCGCCGCCCGCTCCGACGCCGACTTCCCGGTCAAGGGTTCCTACAGCGTCTCCGATGTCCAGGCGATCGCCCGGCAGATCGTTCCGGGCGACCAGTTCCAGTGCTTCAGCAACATAGTGAACGAAGAGAGCACCTGGGACTACACGGCCGTCAACGCCTCCTCCGGCGCCTACGGTCTGGTCCAGGCTCTGCCCGGTTCCAAGATGGAGTCGGCCGGTTCCGACTGGCGCACCAACCCGGCCACCCAGATCAAGTGGGGCCTCAGCTACATGAACGAGCGGTACGGCAGCGCTTGCAGCGCCTGGTCGTTCCACCAGGCCAACGGTTGGTACTGATCCCGTAACCCGGTGTTTCCGCAAAGCCCCCGGCTCAAGACAGCCGGGGGCTTTGTCGTGCTCTCCAGGTAACGTCGTCTGGGACGGTCACGGGGGAGTTGTGGGGGAAGAGGAAGAGGAATGTCCAGATTGCCACAATGGCTTGGCGGCTTGGGGACGGGTCTGACCCGGCTCGCCCAGCGGCTCGAGGAGCGCAAGGTGAGCATGGCCGCCACGGCGGACCCTCCCGAACCGGTGGGCGTACCGGTGCAGACTGCCGTACGGGCGGAGCCCGCCGAGCCCGCCCCCGAGCCGGAGGCGCCGACGACGCCGGAGCCGGCTGAGCCGGCCGTGCCCGCGCAGGTTGCCACCCGCCATGAGCCGGAGGAGGGGCGGCGGCCGGATCCGTCCGCTGTCATCCCCTGGGGCGTACGGGTCGCGGCCGAGGTGGGCTGGCGGCTGCTGATCCTGGCCGCGACGCTGTGGGTGCTGATGCAGGTGATCAGCGCCGTGGAGCTGGTGGTCCTCTCCTTCGTCGTGGGCCTGCTGATCACGGCGCTGCTCCAGCCGACCGTCGCGATGCTCAAGCGCAGAGGCGTCCCCCGGGGACTGGCCACGGCGATGACCTTCATCTCCGGCTTCGTGGTCATGGGCCTGGTCGGCTGGTTCGTGGTGTGGCAGGTGATGGACAACGCCAGCGACCTGTCCCATCAGGTGCAGCTGGGTCTGGACAACCTGAAGGAATGGCTGCGCACCAGCCCGTTCCATGTCACCCAGGACCAGATCAACCACATCGCGGACAACCTCAGCCAGGCCATCGGCTCCAACACCAAGGACCTCACCTCGGCCGGCATAGAGGGCGTCCAGGTCATCATCGAGACGCTGACCGGCATCCTGCTGGCGATGTTCACCACGCTCTTCCTGCTCTACGACGGCCCCAAGATCTGGGGCTGGCTGCTGAAGCTGGTGCCGAGCGTGGCCCGTGAGGGCGTGGCGGGTGCCGGTCCGCAGGCGTGGGTCACGCTGACCGCCTATGTGCGGGGCACGGTGATAGTGGCCATGATCGACGCGATCTGCATCGGCATCGGGCTGTACTTCCTCGATGTGCCGATGGCCGTGCCGCTGGCCGTGTTCATCTTCCTCTTCGCCTTCATCCCGCTCGTCGGCGCCCTCGCCTCGGGCGCGCTGGCCGTGGTGGTCGCGCTGGTGACCGGGGGCGTGTTCACCGCGGCCATGGTCCTGATCGTGGTGATCGCGGTGATGCAGATCGAGGGCCACGTGCTGCAGCCGTTCATCCTCGGCCGCGCGGTGAGCGTCCACCCGCTGGCCGTGGTGCTCGCGGTGGCGGCAGGTGGCATGGTCGCGGGCATCGGCGGCGCGGTCGTGGCGGTGCCGCTGGTGGCGGTCACCAATACGGTCGTCGGCTATCTGCGGACGTACTCGCGGGGGCAGGTGCCCGCGGCGGACGACCCCGCCTGAGCGAGCGTACGCAAAAGCGGCCCGCCGACCGGGATGGTCGGCGGGCCGCTTTTGTCGTGATGCGCTTTGTACGTCAGCCGTTGAGGACGGCCTCGGCGTCGAGCGTGGCACCGACGGCCTGCAGAACAGCGGCGATCTTGAAGGCTTCCTGGATCGTCTCGCGGTTCACACCGGCCTTGCGGAGCACCTGCTCGTGCGAGTCGAGGCACATACCGCAGCCGTTGATGGCGGAGACGGCCAGCGACCACAGCTCGAAGTCGACCTTCTCCACGCCCGGGTTGCCGATGACGTTCATCCGCAGGCCCGCACGCAGGTTGCCGTACTCCGGGTCCGACAGCAGGTGCCGGGTGCGGTAGTAGACGTTGTTCATCGCCATGATGGCGGCGGCGGACTTGGCGGCCGTGTACGCCTCGGGCGACAGGTTGTCCTTGGCCTGTGGCTCCAGCTCGCGCAGCACGATCGGCGAACGGGTCGCGATGGCGCAGGCGAGGACCGTGCCCCACAGCTGCTGCTGCGGCAGGTCGGAGTTGCCGATCACCGAACCGAGGTTCAGCTTCAGGTCCTTGGCGTAGTCCGGTATGGCGGACTTCAGTTCATCGAGGGCCATGGAGGATCAGCTCACTCGCCCGCGAGGAGCTTGACCGCGTCGAGGGTGTCCTCGCCCTTGGACCAGTTGCAGGGGCACAGCTCGTCGGTCTGCAGCGCGTCGAGGACCCGCAGGACCTCCTTGGGGTTACGGCCGACGGAGCCGGCGGTCACCATGACGAACTGGATCTCGTTGTTCTGGTCCACGATGAAGACGGCGCGCTGGGCGTAGCCGTCCTCGCCCTCGACGCCGCAGGCCTTCATCAGCTCGTGCTTGGCGTCGGCCAGCATCGGGAAGGGGAGGTCACGCAGGTCGGCGTGGTCCTTGCGCCAGGCGTGGTGGACGAACTCGGAGTCGCCGGAGACGCCGAGGATCTGGGCGTCACGGTCGGCGAACTCGTCGTTCAGCTGGCCGAACGCGGCGATCTCGGTCGGGCAGACGAAGGTGAAGTCCTTGGGCCAGAAGAAGACGACCTTCCACTTGCCCTCGTAGGTCTTGTGGTCGATCTGCGCGAAAGCCTTGTCCGCGTCGAGGTCCACACAGGCGGTCAGGTCGAACTCGGGGAACTTGTCACCGACAGTGAGCACGCGCTCTCCTTGCAACGGGAAATCCCGAATTGCGGGGTTTCCTGCGGGTTGGACGAGTCTCCACCCTGCCACAGAGGGCATTGATAGCGGAAATAGCTAGACTGAGTGGAGTTGATCGGAGGCGCTTATCGATGTTGCCTGTTTCCGCCGCGAAAGCGCGCCAGCCCAGCCTGGCGCAGCTGCGTGCGTTCGTCGCCGTGGCCGAGTATCTGCACTTCCGCGATGCCGCCGCCGCGATCTCGATGAGCCAGCCCGCGCTCTCCGGGGCCGTCGCCGCGCTGGAGGAGTCGCTGGACATTCAGCTCTTCGAGCGTACGACGAGGAAGGTGCTGCTCAGCCCTGCGGGTGAGCGGCTGGCCGCGCGGGCCCGTACGGTCCTCGAGGCGGTGGGGTCGTTCATGGAGGAGGCCGACGCCGCACGCGCCCCCTTCACGGGCATCCTGCGGCTCGGGGTGATCCCGACCGTCGCGCCCTATCTGCTGCCCGCGGTGCTGCGGCTGGTGCACGACTCCTATCCGGATCTCGACCTCCAGGTGCACGAGGAACAGACCTCCTCGCTGCTGGACGGGCTCACCCAGGGGCGGCTGGACCTGCTGCTGCTCGCGGTGCCGCTGGGGGTGCCGGGGGTGGTGGAACTGCCGCTCTTCGACGAGGACTTCGTCCTCGTCACGCCCTGCGACCACTGGCTCGCCGGGCGCGCCGACATTCCGCGCGAGGCGCTGCGCGAGCTGGATCTGCTGCTGCTGGACGAGGGGCACTGCCTGCGCGACCAGGCGCTCGACATCTGCCGCGAGGCGGGGCGCGAGCCGGGCACGGTGGCGGCGACGAGCGCCGCCGGGCTGTCGACGCTCGTGCAGTTGGTGGTCGGCGGGCTCGGGGTGACGCTGCTGCCGCGTACGGCCGTACGGGTCGAGGCCTCGCGCAGTGATCAGCTGGCGCTGGGCTGCTTCGCCGATCCCGCGCCGTCGCGGCGGATCGCGCTGGCGATGCGGGTGGGGGCGGCGCGCCAGGGGGAGTTCGAGGAGTTCGCGGAGGCGTTGCGGGGGGTGCTGGGCGGGTTGCCGGTGCGGATCGTGCCTTCCGGCCCGTCCGGCGTTTGAGGACGCACGGCGTAGCCGTGCACCCCGAAACCGCGCTCCGCGCGGTTGTCCTCAAGCGCCGGACGGGCTAGAAGGGCGTCACTCCGTGCGCAACCCGTCCGGCCGCATCAGCCGCATCAGCGGCGGCAGGCTGACGAGCGTGACCAGGGCGATGACCCCCGCCCCCGCACCGACCATCGGCAGGAACGCCCACCAGTCCCCGACCTCGGCCCGGACCAGCCGGAGCATCGCCCAGCCGAGGCCGAGGCCGCCCGCGATCGCGACGGTCATGCCGAGCGCCACCGGCACCGCCGTCTGCCACAGCACCGACCACGCGAGCGTGCGCCGTCGGGTGCCGAAGGCGACGAGGACGGACAACAGCCGCTTGCGCTCGTTGAGTTGCTCGAGCGTGGTGACGAGCATGCTGGTCCCGATCAGGATCAGGGTGCCCACCGCGCCGATGAGCAGGCCCCGTTCGATGGAGGCGAAGTTCTTGTCCTTCTGCACCCCGCCGAGACGGTAGACCGAGGTGGTCGGGTCGACGCGGGCGATCGCGTTGCGGGCGCGCTCGATGGCGTCCGGGTTGCCCGGTTCGACCTTGACCGACAGCTCCATGACGGCGTTGGGAATGGCGGCCGTGTTGATGGCCGAGGGGGTCACCAGCACCCCGCCGGGCTGCCGCCCGGCCGGGTCCGTCCGGGTCTCGGTGGCGCGGACGGAGGCCGGGACGGTCCACTTGTAGACGCGGCCGCGGGAGCCGTAGGGCGACATCGACAGCCGGGTGCCCGGTGGAGCGGCCTTGACGAAGTCCTCGCTGTCGCCGGGGGAGTTGGCGACGAACACATCGCCCTCCCGGCAGGAGTCGATCCTGGCCAGGGTGCGCAGGGTGGCGCAGTCGCCGACGGTCACATTCATGCCCTGCGACGAGTTGTTGCGGTGCTCGGCGTAGCGCTGCACATAGCCGGCGGCCGCCTGGACGCCGGGGGTGGCGCGGAGGCCGTCGACATAGCGGTGGACCTGGGCGGGGGAGACGGTCCGGTTGATGCCCGACAGCTGGGAGTGGCTCGCCGGTTCGCCGGCAGGCTTCTCGTAGTCGCTCCGCACTCCGGCGAAGAGCATCTGCACGGCGATCGCCCCGGCCACGGCGACGGTGATGCCGCTGACCGCGCGGGCGGCCGGACCGCTGCTCAACTGGAGCCGCCGGGCGGCGAGTTGCCAGGACAGCGGGCCGCCCCCGAGGCGGGCGACGAACGCTTCGACCGCCCAGGGCAGGATGGCCGTGACACCGGTCAGCAGCAGCACCGCGCCACTGGCGACCTGGTAGGTGTTGAGCCGGCTCCCGTAGGGATCGTCGGAGGCATGGCCGAAGAGCGGGGCGAGCAGGGCGAGGCCCGCCGCCGGGATCAGCAGCCGCCACCACAGCCGGCGGCGCCGGACGCCGCCCTGCCGTACGACGCCCAGCGGCTCGATGGCGATGCCGCGCAGCGCGAACAGGGTGACCACCACCGCGGACGCGGGAACGGCCACGGCGATCAGGGCGGTGAGCAGAGGCGTGGGCGTCACATCGGACGGGAAGACGCTGGCGTCCTGGACGGTGAAGTCCTCCGCGAACTGCCGCAGGCCCAGGAACACCGCGGCGCCGAAGGCCAGTCCGAGCACCGCCCCGCACAGGGCCTCACCGGCCGCGATCCGGCGCGTCATGGCACTGTCCGCGCCGACCAGCCGCAGCGCGGCGAGTCTGCGGTCGCGGCGTTCGTCGCCGAAACGGACGGCGGTGGAGATGAAGACCCCCACCGGGGTGAGCAGCGCCGCGCACACCACGATCAGCAGCACCATGAGCGTCGGGCTCAGGGGGATGTGCTGGCGCTCGTAGCCGTAGTGGTCGATACGGGTGGCGTTGGTGTCGGCGGAGAGCTTGTCGCTGCCCGCGTAATAGATGAGCTCACTGGGTCCGAGAAGCCCGGGCTCGCCGATGGTGCCGACGATGCGGTACGGCAGCCGGTCGCGCAGCAGCTTCCCCTCGGAGGAGCCCAGCAGGCTGCGGAGCGCGGGGGAGACCACCATCTCGCCCGGGCCGGGGGTCTTGTCCACCCCGGGCGGCGCCGGGGCCTTGGGGCCCTCGGGCTGCAGAAGGCCGCCGCCGATGCGGTCGTCGCGGAAGTCGGTGTCGGCCTTGGCATAGAGCAGGGTGTTGTCGCCACGCGGCGGCGGCTTCTTGCCCAGCGCCACCGCCGGTACGGCCTCCACGGAGCGGGTGGCATCCCGGTCGTGGCGTGTGTCGAGCATCTCCGGCACCGAGGCCGCGACCATCAGCAGGGCCACGCCGAGCCCGACGCCCACGGCGGTGAGCACGGTGCGCAGCCAGCCCTCGCGGCCACCGGTGACCGCGAACCGGGCGCCCATGGAGAGGTCGCGGAGCCAGGTCCTCACAGCATGCCCACCATGTCGCGGGCCTTGCCGTCGCGGACGACGACCTCGCGGTCGGAGTACGCGGCGACCCGTGCCTCGTGGGTGACGAGGACGACGGCCGCCTGGGTGTCCCGTGCCGCGTCGGTGAGGAGCTGCATCACGCGCTCGCCGTTGAGGGAGTCGAGGGCGCCGGTCGGCTCGTCCGCGAAGACCACGCGCGGCTCGGTGACGAGTGCGCGGGCCACGGCCACGCGCTGCCCCTGGCCGCCGGAGATCTCGCCGGGCCGCTTGCCGCGTACGTCCGCGACCTCGAGCCGCTCCAGCCAGGTGAGCGCCTGGGCCTCGGCGGCCTTGCGCTTGACACCGGCCAGCCGCAGCGGCAGTGCGGCGTTCTCGACGCAGGTCAACTCCGGCACGAGCTGGCCGAATTGGAAGACGAAGCCGAACTCGCCGCGGCGCAGGGCGCTGCGCTGCGAGTCGGGCATGTCCGACAGGCTGCGGCCGTCGTAGGTCACGGTGCCCGCGTCGGGGCGCACGATGCCGGCGAGGCAGTGCAGCAGTGTCGACTTGCCGGAGCCGGACGGGCCCATGACGGCCACGACCTCGCCGGGGTGGATGGAGAAGTCCGCGCCGTCGAGCGCGGGCGTCTGACCGTAGGTCTTGTGCAGTCCGGTGGCGCTGAGCAGGGAACCGTCGGGTATCACGCGCGCACCTCCTTCGCCAGCTGGTCGAGCCGGGCGGCGGTCAGTTCCAGCCACCGCAGGTCGGCTTCGAGGTGGAAGAGAGCGTGGTCGCAGATCAGTTGGTCGGCGAGATCGCCGGTGCGCTTGCGCTGGGTGAGCTCGCGCATCAGCCGCAGGTGCTCGGAGCGCTGGACGTCCAGCAGCGTGCCCGCGTCGCGGCCGGTGAGGAGGGAGAGGACGACCTTGGTGTAGAGCGTCGACTGGAGGTACGGCTCGGGCTTCTCGGGCTGGGCCAGCCACTGCCCGACGTCGGTGATCCCGGCATCGGTGATCGCGTAGCGCTTGCGGTCCGGGCCACCGGCCTGCTCTATGCCGTCGACCTCGACGAGACCGTTCTTCAACAGGCGAGACATGGTCGAGTAGACCTGCCCGTAGTGCAGGGGGCGGTCGTGGCCGAAACGTTCGTCGAAGGCCCGCTTGAGGTCGTAACCGTGGCGGGGGCCGGATTCCAGCAGGCCGAGCAGCGTGTGTCCGATAGACATGCCGACGACTGTACACGAGGTGTATACGCACTATGTATAGTCGCAGGTGTTTGGGGGTGCGGGCCCGGCCGCCCCCGCCGTCAGCCGTCGGCCTCCTCCGACTTCGGCGGACGGCCGGGCCCGCGCATGGTGCTGATGTTGTTGGGCAATCGGCCAGCCTCGGCGAGGGCCTTGCGCAGCAGGAACTCGATCTGCGCGTTGGCGCTGCGCAGTTCGTCGCCCGCCCAGCGGGCGAGTGCGTCGTGGACAAGGGGGTCGAGCCGCAGCAGCACCTGCTTGCGCTGCCGCGGCCGTCCCTTGGGGGGTATCTCCTCGGTCACTGGTACAGGGTGCCGGTGTTGAGGACGGGCTGCGCGGCCCGGTCCCCGCACAGCACCACCAGCAGATTGCTGACCATGGCGGCCTTCCGCTCGTCGTCGAGCTCGACGATGCCCTCTTCGCTGATGCGGGCGATCGCGTGCTCGACCATCCCGACCGCACCGTCCACGATCGTCTGCCGGGCGGCCACGACCGCACCGGCCTGCTGGCGCTGGAGCATCGCCGCGGCGATCTCGGGTGCGTACGCGAGGTGCGTGAAGCGCGACTCCACGATCTGTACGCCCGCGGCCCGTACGCGCTCGCGTACCTCGGCGGCGAGCTTCTCTGTGATCTCCTCGGCGTTCCCGCGCAGCGACAGCGCGTTGTCGTCGTGGGCGTCATAGGGGTACTCGATGGCGATGTGCCGGACGGCCGCCTCGGTCTGGGTGCCGACGAACTCCTGGAAGTCGTCCACCGCGAACAGGGCCTGCGCGGTGTCCTCGACCTGCCAGACGACCACGGCCGCGAGCTCGATCGGGTTGCCGTAGGCGTCGTTCACCTTCAGTACGGGCGTCTCGTGGTTGCGCACCCGGGTCGAGACCTTGGTGCGGCTGGTGAACGGGTTGACCCAGCGCAGCCCCTCGGTGCGGATCGTGCCGCGGTAGCGGCCGAAGAGCTGGACGACGCGGGTCTCGCCGGGGGCGATGGTGTTCAGGCCGCGCATGGCGATGAACGAGCCGATGATCAACAGGATGCCGCAGACGATGAGCGCGGCGAGGTGCAGATTGCCGCCCAGGGCGATGAGCCCGATGCCGAGCGCGAGACCTGCCAGCCCCAGCAGCAGGGCGAGCCCGCCGCCGATGTCCTTGGCCGAAACCTCTTCTATCTGTACTGCGCGCTGCTGCGAAGTGAGGGTGTCAGACATGGATTGTCCCCCCTTGAAGTACCTAGCAAAGTGATAGCAGTTTAGTCGCCCTGTACGGTTTCCGCATCGCGCCGTACCCGGGCCTGCCCCCCCGGGGTGCTGTATGTCACGTGCTCCTGAGCCTTGATCGATGGGCCTTTCGTGGCAGTTGCGGTGTTAGCTTCGTGAGCTGGTTCGGGGGCGGACAGACTGGAGCTACGGGAGAGATGGGTCGAGCGGAAGCACGACGGGCGGCAAAGAAGGGCGGCGCCCGCAGCGCAAGGGGCAGAAAGCCCAAGAAGACGGGCATACGCCGCTTTTTCACGTGGAAGAAGCTGCTCGCCTACTTCTTCGGTTTCATAGCTCTCGGGGCTGGCGCCTTCGTGGCGCTTTACCTGTATGTGGACATTCCGAACAAGCCGAACGGTGCGGCCGTTGCGCAGAGCAACGTGTACAAGTTGCCCAACGGCAAGGTCGTCGCGCGCACAGGTGATATCAACCGCGAGATCGTTCCGTACGAGAAGATCCCCAAGAACGTCCAGAACACCGTCATCGCAGCGGAGAACAAGGACTTCTGGTCCGACCCCGGTGTCGACATCATGGGCACCGGCCGCGGCATCCTCAACACGATGATGGGGCGTGGCAAGCAGGGTGGCTCGACGATCACCCAGCAGTACGTCAAGAACTACTACCTGGACCAGCGGCAGACCGTCACCCGCAAGGTGACGGAGCTGATCATCTCCCTCAAGCTCCAGAAGGAGAAGGACAAGAAGGAGATCCTCGCCGGGTACCTGAACACCAGCTACTTCGGTCGCAACGCCTACGGCGTCCAGGCCGCCGCCCGCGCGTACTTCGGCAAGGATCTCGACAAGCTGAGCGTCGAGGAGTCCGCCTACCTCGCCGCGCTGCTCCAGGCCCCCAGCCAGTACGACGTGGTCATGGGCACCGAGGCCGGCAAGCACGGCGCCACGAACCGCTGGAATTACGTCCTCGACAAGATGGTCGAGAAGGGCTGGCTCAAGCAGGATGTCCGCAAGGACATGAAGTTCCCCAAGGTCATCACGCCCAAGGCCGACGCCACCATGGCCGGGCAGAAGGGCTATATCGTCGCGCTGGCCAAGGAGGAAGCCAGCGAGCTCCTCAAGAAGCAGGGCAAAGACCTCGCTGCGGGCGGCTACACCATCACCTTGAGCATCGACCCCAAGAAGCAGGGCGCCCTGGAAAAGGCGGTCAAGGAGCAGCTGACCGACAAGCTCAGCCCCAAGACCCGCAAAGTCGACAAGACTGTCCAGCCCGGTGCCGTGTCGGTGGATCCCAAGACCGGCAAGATCGTGGCGATGTACGGCGGCGCGGGGGTGAACGGGCCGGACAAGCACTGGATCAACAACGCCACCCGCACTGACTACCAGCCCGGTTCCACCTTCAAGCCGGTGATCTACGCCTCCGCGCTGGAGAACCAGGCGCAGACCCAGAGCGGTCGGCCGATCAACGCGAACGCCATCTATGACGGCACCAACGAGCGGCCGGTCCAGGACGCCAACGGGAACGTGGTCAAGGGGGACGACTTCAAGCAGTACAGCCCCGAGAACGAGGACAGGGCAAGCTACGGCCCGGTCACTGTCCAGAAGTCGATGGACAAGTCGATCAACTCGGCCTTCGCTCAGATGGCTTATGACGTCGGCCTGGACAAGGTCAAGAAGACGGCCGTCGACATGGGCATGGGCAGTGACAAACAGCGCGGCTTCACCGCCACCCCTGCCATGGCGCTCGGCACCATGACCGCCAGCCCGCTGGAAATGGCCGGGGTCTACGCCACGCTGGACAACCACGGCAAGAAGGTCACCCCCAGCATCCTGAAGTCGGTGAGCTGGAAGGGCCAGGATGTCTCCCTGCCCAACTCGGTCGGCGATGAGGTCCTCAGCCGCAACTCCGCCGATGGCACGACCGCCCTGATGCAGGGCGTGGTCGAGGGCGACGACGCCACGGGCAAGAACGTGCGCAGTGACCTGTACCAGGTGGCCGCCAAGACCGGTACTGCCGAATACGACCAGGCCGCCTGGTTCGCGGGCTACACTCCGGACCTCGTCACCACGGTTGCCATCTTCGGTGAGGACGGCAGCAACCACTCCAAGCTTTACGGCATGGCCAGCGACGACCCCACGCAGCGTGTCAACGGTGGTGGCCAGCCGGCCTCGATCTGGAACGATTACACCAAGGCCGCGCTCGGCGACGACCCCACGGCCAAGTTCGACCTCGAGACGAAGGACGAGGGCGGGTCCGTAGAGGCCCCGACAACCGCGCCGCCGACGTCTGCGATTCCGTCGCCGACTCACGCCCCGACGCCGACGAAGCCTCCGTCCACGCCGCCGGCGACGCCGAGCAGGAAGCCGTCCACGCCGCCGCACACGCTGCCGCCGACGACGCCGCACACCCTGCCGCCGACGACGAAGCCGCCGAAGCCGGACCCGACCGGCACCGGTGACACGGGCAACACCGACGGTGGCCCGGACGTCCCGCCCCTCCAGCTCAACGGCGGGGCCACACCGTAGCCGGTTGAACCGGCAGCACAACGGCCGCTGTTCTCTCCTCGCGGGGGAGAACAGCGGCCGTTCGGCGTTCCGTTGGGTGGTGGGGGATCCCGGGCTGTGGTCCTCTGGCTGTGCCACTGCCCGGTGGGCGCGCACGCAAGCGCTTGGTGGGGCGGCATGGTGCTCGGGCAGGTGCGGGTCTCGTCTCGCGCCTTCGGCGCACAGCGGCGGGCTACGGGCGAGGAGGGGGCCCGGCTGGTGCGCGTTGCCGGGTGCCGCTCCGTTGCGCTGCGCGGGGGTGGGCCCGGCCTCATGGGTCCCGTACGCCACAGTCCGGACGCTGAACGGCGAACCGGGTACCGGTTTCCCCCCGGCTGGGGGCAGTTCTTGGGGGGAAACCGGTACCCGACTCGCCAGTCACCCTCCCGGCACCCACACGCTCGCGACTTGCGATGCGGGTGAGGCGGATGCGATGTGACGGGCCATCAGGCCGCCCAGTCGGTCGTGCACCCGGCGACGAGAGCCCGGCCTGCCCCCCTTCCCGCAGTCAGCTGCTTTTCACATGCACAACGACGATACGGCCAGATGGCCAAGCACTCGCCACGTAAACCGCCCACCGCTGCCGCCCCACCCACCGGCGAACACCTGGCGGACGACGCACCCCACTCATTCGGGTAGCGGGCGCTGGTTCCTATCGGCAGGATCGGTCCATGCGCATTCTCATTCTGGGTGGTACTTGGTTTCTGGGGCGCGCAGTTGCGCAGGAGGCGTTGGCTCGAGGGTGGGCGGTGTCCACCTTCAACCGGGGGCGATCGGGCGTGGATCTGCCCGGTGCCGAGACCTTGCGAGGGGATCGGACCGATGCGGCCGACCTTGCCCGCCTTGCTGCAGTTGGTCCTTGGGATGCGGTGGTCGATACCTCCTCGTCCGCGTTGGCGCCGTGCAGTGTGCTTGCCGGGGCCCGTGTGCTTGAACCGGCAGTTCGCCGTTACGTGTACGTCTCGACAGTGAGCGTCTACCAAGGCTGGCCGGACGATCCGTTGACGGAGGAGTCGGAGCTGTTGGACGGCCCGCCGGACGCAGATGCCGATTACGGGCGGCAGCCGAAGGGCTGGGACGGTCCGGACCTCCACTACGGACGTCAAAAAGCCGGTGCCGAGCGGGCGGTGTGGGAGGCGTTCGGAGCGGACCGTGTCACTGTCCTTCGGCCGGGCGTCATCTTGGGTCCCGGTGAGTACGTGGGCCGGTTGCCGTGGTGGCTGCGCCGAGCCGAGCGCGGCGGTGCAATTCTTGCTCCGGGGCGGCCTGCCAAGGGCATTCAGCCTGTGGACGTTCGCGACGTCGCCAGCTTCGCCCTCGACCAGGCCACGGCGAGCAGGGGCGGTGCGTACAACGTGACGGCACCGATCGGGCGGGAGACGATGGGAGGCTTCCTGGACAAGTGCCTTGAAGTGACAGGCCGCCGCGGGCACCTCGTGTGGGCCGCCGACGACCTTCTGATCGAGCACGGCGTCCGGCAGTGGACGGAGCTGCCGCTGTGGCGCACTCACCGCGGTGTCTGGAACATCGGCTCCGACCTCGCGCAAGCAGCTGGGTTTGCCTGCAGATCGCTTGCCGAGACGGTCGAGGCCACGTGGGCATGGCTGCACCAGGGCGGCATTCCCGTGCAGCACTCTCGGTGGAGTGAGCATGGAATCGCTGAAGAGAAGGAGGCGGCGATTCTTGCCGACTTGTACGGGAACGGCGTGTCAGCCGCCGAGGGGGAGGTGCGCTGAAGCGCTCATCCCACGGGATACCGCGTTGGCGGTGAAGTTCTCGATCTGTTCGCCAAGATCACGTGCTTCGGCCGCGTTGCGGAACGTGGGCTGAGTCAGGTGCGTACGGGCAACGAGCAGACGGGCCGTGATGCCCGTGCATCGCCACTCGCTTGCCACCGCGAAGACGGGATCAAGAGCTTCGGCCGCACCGGCGAGTTCACCGCGCAGCAACCGGGCCCGCGCAAGGTCTGCGGAGGCTTTGCAGGAAACAACGATTGAGTGCCTCTCGTTCGGGGTCTCGGCCAGGAGGCTCAGCGCGTGGCCGGCAGTTGCCTCGGCTTTGGCCGAGTCGTGCATGAGCAGATGGCTGGTGGCATTGCTCATGGCCAGGCGCGCGGCGGGGAAGTTGAATTCTCCGCCCACATCGTCGTGGAGTGCGTCCCTGGTGCTGCTGCTGGGGTCGAGGGACATGCCGAGAGCCCTCTCGGCGTTTTCGTGGTCGCCGAGGTAGGCGTAGGAACGGGCTTCGATGGCAGCGAGGCGGGTGATCGCAGTGGCACCGAGCCCGCCGCAACTCTGCGCGGAGTGGACCAGCCGCACGGCTTCGGCCGGGCGATTCCCCCAGAAGGCGAAGTACGCCAGCATCCCGGTGGCGTAAGCCTGGAGGGGGCCGTACTCGATGACCTGGCCATAGAGGACAGAAGTACGAGCCAATTGCACGGCTGGCGCGAAGAATCCGAGGTCGAAGGCCGCGGCGGACATGATCGCAGCCACCTCGCCGGCCGCGAGGTAGAGACGTTCGCGCTGGCGGGGGCGCTGAGTGCGCTCCAGGAGGCCTTGAGCCAGGCGGTACGAGTCTCTTGCTCTGGTGTGCACTTCGCGTGGCGAGGTGTTGTGGTAAGCGCGTGCGAGTGCGGTGATGTCGTCGTTGAGCTGGTCGAGGGTGATGTCCGGCACGGTGAACGAGGCGGCATCCGAGGCATGCGCAGCGGCATCCCGGGCAGTCGTAGCGAATTCACCTTCGTCGAGCACGGCTTTAGGGGCGGGAAGCGGGACTGCGTCAGCAGGCCCGAACAGGACTCCGACGGGATGGCTGAACATGCGCTCTAGGATCAGCGGTGCGGGATGCTGCGGAAGTGTGCGAATCTGTCCGTTCGTCCAGCGTCGATAGGTGAGTTCGCTGATTGTTGCCGAGGCGATGCTCGGATCAGGGCCTTCCCTGGCGATCTCCTTCGCGGCGCGCTCATAGTCGTGGATGAACTGCCTGTACGACAGCCCTGTTTCGACGGTCAGAACGCGCAACAACGACTTCTTGCTCACGTGACTCTCCTCATGGACGACGACTGTGCGCCGAGCCGCGAGCGCGGGCCCAGCACCGCTCATTCTTCTCGAACTCCCGGTAAGAGCGCCTTGGTTTCACCATTTGACGCCCCTGTGAACGCGGTGACTGCCAAAGAGCGTGCAGGTGATACCCGCTGCGATATGGCAGTGAAGTGGCATGAAGGGCGAGCCTGGCGACTCGCCCAGCGGGGGCAATGTTTGTGAGACCGAGGTGGGTGCGCTTGTGGCTGCTGGCCATGCAATGACGTACAGAGTGGGTACTTACGTGGTGGACACGCGCGAGGGGAAACTCGTGCAGGTAGTCGAGGCGTTCAGCGATCGGGTTGCTGTACGCGGTGTGGATGGTGGACCCCATGTCGACGTTCCTGCCGACGCCCTGCGGCTGGCGACGCCCGAGGAGCGTCAGGTGGCTGGTCTGCGCCCGTACCGGACAGGCTGCGACAAGTGTGCCGAGCTCGAAGCAGTCAGGCGGGCAACCGTATCGGGCGAGGACAGGGAACTGTCCCGGAACGCCGCTGCGGCCGCGTACGCGCATTGGATCGCGGTGCATTCCGTGCCCATGGCCGGAAGGGGCAACTGATGCGAGCTGTAGGCCGCTTGGTCCAACCCTGTCAGCACCGCTCGGGCTGGGAGCCCGGAGACGGCGAGAAGCGGTGCCGTGACTGCGGTACGTGGCGGTTCACGGGCTACGGGGCCCTGCGCCCGCCGGAGTTGCCCGTCACGGTGACGGAGCCGCCCCGTGACCCCGTTCGGGCGGACCGCTCGGCGGCCGTGATCATCTCGCGGGGCCTGTACAACCTTCGCCGGTGGAGTGCCTGGCGTCTCGCCGTGTGACGCTGGAAGCAAGGGTGAGGCTCCGGGCGGCGGATGTGCGCCGCCCGGAGCCTCGTACCCTGCAAATCGCGCCCGCTCAGCCGCCGTTGACCTTGGTGGCGATGCGGTCGCCGACCTCCTTGTCGATGTTGCGCCAGTACTGCAGCGCCCGGTCCAGGACCGGCCGGCTGACGCCGGCGCTCAGGTGGCCCGCGACGTTGGAGACGAGCCGGTCGCGCGCGGCGTCGTCGAGGACGCGGCGCACCATCGTGCCCGCCTGGCCCCAGTCGTCGTCCTCGCGGTGGAGCTTGTACGCCTCGCGCACCATCTCGCCCGAGGCCTGCCAGCCGGCGATCTCGCCGAAGCGGGCGGTGTCGGCGGCCGGGCCGCCGTAGGAGTTGGGGGCGTACGGGCGGGCCGTGTTGGCCGGCTCGTAGCGCATCGGGCCGTCCTTGGCATAGGAGTTGACGGCCGAGTGCGCGCGGTTGGGCGGCAGTTGGGTGTAGTTGGGGCCGATGCGGTAGCGGTGGGTGTCCGGGTAGGAGAAGAGGCGGCCGAGGAGCATCTTGTCGGGGGACGGGCCGATGCCCGGTACCAGATTGGAGGGCTCGAAGGCGGCCTGTTCGATGTGGACGAAGAAGTCCTCGGGGTTGCGGTTGAGGGTCATCTTGCCGACTTCGATGAGCGGGTAGTCGCCGTGCGGCCAGACCTTGGTGAGGTCGAAGGGGTTGAAGCGGTAGTCCGGGGCGTCGGCGAAGGGCATGACCTGGACGTACATGGTCCAGGAGGGGGCATGGCCGCCGGCGATCGCCTGGGACAGGTCGCGGCGGTGGTAGTCGCCGTCCTCGCCCGCGATGCGGTCGGCCTCGGACTGGGTGAGGAAGTCGATGCCCTGGTCGGTTTTGATGTGGTACTTGATCCAGAAGCGCTCGCCTCCGGCGTTGACCCACATGTAGGTGTGCGAGCCGTAGCCGTTCATGTGGCGCCAGCTCTTGGGGATGCCGCGGTCGCCCATCAGCCAGGTGACCATGTGCGCGGTCTCGGGGGAGAGGGTCCAGAAGTCCCACTGCATGTCGTTGTCGCGCAGGCCGTTGTCAGGGCGGCGCTTCTGCGAGCGGATGAAGTCCTGGAATTTTTGTGGGTCGCGCACGAAGAAGATGGGGGTGTTGTTGCCGACGAGGTCGTAATTGCCGTGTTCTGTGTAGAACTTGAGGGCGAAGCCGCGCGGGTCGCGCCAGGTGTCCGGGGAGCCTTGTTCGCCCGCGACAGTGGAGAAGCGGGCCAGCATTTCGGTGGTCTTGCGAGGCTGGAAGAGGTCCGCCTTGGTGTACTGGCTGACGTCGTTCGTCACCCGGAAGGTGCCGTAGGCACCGCCGCCCTTGGCGTGGACCACCCGCTCGGGGACCCGTTCCCGGTTGAACTGGGCCATCTTCTCGATCAGGTAGTGGTCCTGGAGGAGGATGGGGCCGGAGTCACCGATAGTGAGCGAGTGCTCGTCGCTCTCCACGGGGATGCCGACGTTGTTGGTGGTGTACGGAGAGCTCTGCGCCGAGTCGGTCATGGGACGCCTCCCGGAACGGGTGATGGTGAGGGCGTCACCGTTGTCGCCCTCCACGCCAGCCAGTCAACTCCGCCGACAGCGCGTCGGCAACAGGGCCTTGGACGCTGTCCAGATTTTCACCACGTATGGATGAACCGGGGGTAAGGGTCACTCTCAGTGAGTGCGGGTGGGCAGGCCGAGCTCGAACCACACCACCTTTCCCGTGCTCAGCCGGGTCGCGCCCCAGCGCCGGGCCATCTTGCTCACCAGGTACAGGCCGCGACCGCCCTCGTCCGAGGGGCGGGCCTGACGGAGCCGGGGCAGCTGCGGCACGTCGTCGCCCACCTCGCAGCGCAGGACGTCCGTACGGAGGAGGCGGAGTGTGATGGGGCGTTCCGCGCACCGGACCGCGTTGGTTATCACCTCGCTGACCAGCAGCTCCACTCCGTCCGTCAGCTCCTCGAGGTCCCAGCGGGCCAGTGCCCGCCTCGCCAGGCGGCGGGCCTGGCGGGCGGTCTGCGGGCGCGGGTCGAGGAACCAGTACGCGACATCGCTGGGCGCTATGCCCTCGAAGCGGGCGGCGAGCAGGGCGATGTCGTCGTCGCGGTCGCCCGGGCCGAGCATGCCGAGGACTTCGTCGCACAGCGGCTCGAGCGGGGGCGGGTTGGGGCCGGTGAGGCGGGCCGTTTCGGTCAGCCGCTCGCGCAGCTGCTCTATGCCGGTCCACACGTCGCGTATGCGGGATTCGACGAGGCCGTCCGTGTAGAGGAGCAGGGTCGCCCCGGCGGGGGCGTCCAACTCGACTGCTTCGAAGTCCACGCCGCCTACGCCGATCGGTGCGCCCGGCGGTACGCGCAGCACCTCGGCCCGTCCGCCGCGGTGCAGCATGATCGGCGGCGGATGGCCGGCGTTGGCCATGACGATGCGGTGCGAGACCGGGTCGTACACCGCGTAGAGGCAGGTCGCCATGCGGTCGGAGCCGAGGCGCTGCGCCTGTTCATCCAGGTGGTGCAGCACTTCGGCCGGCGGGAGGTCCAGGCCCGCGAGGGTCTGGGCGGTGGTCCGCAGCTGGCCCATGATCGCGGCGGAGGTCATGGAGTGGCCCATGACGTCCCCGACGACGAGGGCGATGCGGTTGCCGGGGAGCGGGATCGCGTCGTACCAGTCGCCGCCGACGCGGGCGGTCTCGGCGGCCGGGAGGTAGCGGCTGGCGAGCCGTACGCCGGTCGGCTGGGGGAGGGAGTCGGGGAGCATGGTGCGCTGGAGCTCGTCCGCGATGTAGACCTCGCGGCCGTAGAGGACGGCCTTGTCCACACCGAGTGCGGTGTGCGTGGCCAGCTGGGCCGCGACGAGGAGATCGTCGTTCTCGAACGCGGGGCGGTCGGGGCGGCGTATGAAGACCGCGGCGCCTATCACCCGGCGCCGGCCGCGCAGCGGGGCGAGGACGGTCCGCTGCCGGTCCGGTACGTGGCGGTCCTCGCCGATCAGCTCGGGGAGGGCGGCGCGGGCGGCGGGGGAGTCGCCGAAGACGGGTCTGACGCCGCGCAGCACCTCCGCGAGCGGGCCGCCTATGCGTACCTCGCAGCGCTCGGCGGCGGCGTCCGCGAGCTCGACCCCGGCATCGTCGGTGTCCTCGGCGGCGGCCGGACCGGGGAAGCCCGCGGTTTCCAGGCCGCGCGCGTACTCAGGGAGTCGGTCGGTGCGGCGCAGCCGCAGGACGACGGGGCCGACGGGCCGCTCGTCGCCGACCGGCAGCGGGTCACGGAGATAGACGAGTATCGCGTCGGCGAAGGTGGGTACGGTCGCCCGGCACAGGCCGAGGACGATCTCGTCCAGGTCTATGCCGCGGGCGATGCGCCGGGTGGCGGCGCCCACGAAGCGCAGCCGCTCGCCGCCGGCGGCCGCGGCGGTCCGCGAACCGCCGCCCGACGGGCCGTCGCCGGGCGGCCCGTCCGCCGGACCTGCGGGCGGGCCGATGAGACCGGCGGGGTCGGGGTGGGCGGCGTCTCGGGCCGTGGCGTGTTCGGGGCCGGGCGTGCCCGGGTGCGCGGAACACGCCTCGCCCCTGGGCCGCGCGGCTTCGCCGCCGGCCTCCATGCCGGGGGCGGCGGTCTGCCGGACGGCGGTGTCGCGCCGTCCTCCGGGGGAGTTGGGATGCTCCGTCACGCGTGGGATTCCATCCGTCGGGACCGTAAGCCCGGTCGCACAGGGCGCACCATGCTCAGGCGGTGCGTCGCAGGTTGAGGAAGAGCTGGATCTCGGGTGGTACGTCCGTACTGGCGGGTGCGTACGACAGCGAGTTCTCGCCGGTGATGCCGAAACCCGCGTCGTGCACGACCTGGCGGAGGTCGTCCCGCAGGTAACCGGATACCCGGATCGTGTTGCCGAGGAACGGAATCGCGTAGTCGTCCACGTCCGCCTCGACCATGGAAAGGGCCAACAGGCCGTCCGGCTTGAGCAGTCCGCGCAGCATGCGGAGAGCGTGGGGGATCTCCGCGCGCGGCAGCATCAGGAGAGAGAAGAAGGCCGCGATGCCGTCGAAGGAGCCGAGTCGGCCGTCGCGGAGGTCGGCAAGGTCGGCCTGGAGGAAGGTGGCCTCCGGCACGTTGGCCTCGGCGAGGTGGAGCATGCCGGGCGACAGGTCGATGCCGGTGACGTGGTGGTCGGCCTCGGTGAGCTGACGGGCCGTCGGCAGGCCCGTTCCGCAGCCGACGTCGAGGATCCGGGAGCCGGGCGGCAGGGCGGCGGCGAGCCATTCGCCTGCGGCGAGTTGGCCCTCCTTGTGCGGGAAGGCTTCGTCGTAACGGTCGCCGATCGCGTCGAACGCCTCGGCCTGACCGGTGCGATCGAGCCCGGGGAGGGCGTAGCGATCGTAGTCCCGCTGGTCGTCACCGCTCACGGCTTCGCCCTTTCTGCGCCTGCCTTCATGTGATCCTGCGTCACATGCCGTGCTGTGTCTGGTGCCGTGCTGTGCCGATGGGTTGTGCTTGTGGGTTATGTAGTCCCGCGGACGACGATCCTACGGTTGCCCGGTGGGGAGACGGCAAGCGTTTCCGCTCCGGTCCGGTTGAGAAGGGGTGCGGTCCCAGTCATCGGGGAGCTCCGGGACCGGCCAGGCGGGGTCCGGCCGCCACCGTTCCCAGTCGGAGGTGAACGGGGCGCCCCAGGCCTCGACGAGCTCGGCCGCCGCGCGCCCGGCGGCCCGTACCCGCTCGGCCCGGTCGGGCGGGAGCAGGCCGACGCGCTGGGCCTGGGCGAACTCGTCCTCGTCCTTCCACTCCCAACTGCGGTCCGGGTAGACGGCGATGTCGAGGAAGTGGTCCTCGGAGTCGACGCCGCCCTCCCAGCGGGTGAGCGGTTCCTCGAGGTTCACGTACCAGTTCCTGAAGCGCCAGTCGAGGTCCCAGAAGAGCCAGACCGACCAGGGTTCGCCAGGTCGGGCGAGCTTGAGCACGCCGGGCCCGAACCAGGCGCCCGTGGTCGTGGTACGGGGCTTGGTGTAGCGGGTGGCGAGCGGTTCGCGGTGCAGCGGTGTGCCGTCGGCGAGGACGGGGCGGACGCAGGTGGTGCCGGGTGCCATCCAGGCGGCGAGCAGTTCGGGGGTGTCCTGGACGACGGTCATCGGGCGGCAGATGTGGATGCGGTCGGTTGCGTTGCCGCGGTAGCGCCAGAGGATGCGGGTGCCGGGGGTCCAGGTCGTGTTTATGGTGCTTGCCGTGTGGTCCGTCGCCTCCGCTGTCATGGGCGAATCTTAGGTGGTGGGGGTGGGAGTGCGCCGTGACATATGCCGCATGCATGGCCGTTGCACGGTGCGGGCGGGAGGAGTTGTGCCCCGGTCCCGCCCTTTCACCGTTTCCTCCGGGGCTCCGCCCCGGGCCCCGGAACCGCGCTGCGCGCGATTGTCCTCAAGCGCCGGACGGGCTGGATTTTCCCTACGGGCGCGTCATGCGCAGGACGTCCAACGTCTCGTCGAGCTGCTCCAGCGTCAGCAGGCCGCGCTCGACATAGCCGCCCTCCAGCACCACTTGACGGATCGTCTTCCGCTCCGCGAGCGCCCGCTTCGCCACCTTCGCCGCCTCCTCGTACCCGAGGTAGCGGTTGAGCGGGGTGACGACGGACGGCGAGGACTCCGCGTACTCGCGGCACCGCTCGACATTCGCCGTGATGCCGTCGACCGTGCGATCGGCCAGCAGCCGGGACGCGTTGGTGAGCAGCCGCACGGACTCCAGCAGGTTTTTCGCCATCACCGGCAGCATCACATTGAGCTCGAAGTTGCCTGCCGCGCCCGCCGTGGCGACGGTCGCGTCGTTGCCGACGACCTGGGCGGCGACCATGAGCACGGCCTCCGGGACGACCGGGTTGACCTTGCCCGGCATGATCGAGGAACCCGGCTGGAGGTCGGGGAGGGCGATCTCGGCGAGGCCGGTGCGCGGGCCGGAGGCCATCCAGCGCAGGTCGTTGGCGATTTTGGTGAGGCTCACCGCGATGGTGCGCAGCTGGCCGCTGGTCTCCACCAGGCCGTCGCGCGCGCCCTGCGCCTCGAAGTGGTTGCGGGCCTCGGTCAGTGGCAGCCCCGTCGCGCGGGCGACTTCGGCGATGACGGCCGCGGAGAAGCCGGGCGGGGTGTTGATGCCGGTGCCCACGGCCGTACCGCCGAGCGGGAGTTCGGCCAGCCGCGGCAGTGCGGCGCGCAGCCGCTCCGCGCCGTAGCGGATCTGGGCGGCGTAACCGCCGAATTCCTGGCCGAGGGTGACGGGCGTGGCGTCCATCAGGTGCGTACGGCCGGACTTGACGACGTCCGCGAACTCCTCGGCCTTGCGCTCCAGCGCCGCCGCGAGGTGGTCGAGCGACGGGATCAGGTCACCCGTGACAGCTGCCGTCGCCGCGATGTGGATCGAGGACGGGAAGACGTCGTTGGACGACTGACTGGCGTTCACATGGTCGTTGGGGTGGACGTCCCGGCCGAGGCGCTCGCCGGCGAGGGTGGCGATGACCTCGTTGGTGTTCATGTTGGAGGACGTGCCGGAGCCGGTCTGGAAGACGTCGACGGGGAAGTGGTCGTCCCAGCGGCCCTCGGCTACCTCTTCGGCGGCGTCGGAAACGGCCTGCGCGAGGTCCTTGTCGAGCACGCCCAACTCGGCGTTGACCTTGGCGGCGGCCGCCTTGATCCGGGCCAGGGCCGCGATGTGCGCGCGCTCCAGGCGCTGCCCGCTGACGGGGAAGTTCTCCACGGCGCGCTGGGTCTGGGCGCGCCACTTGGCGTGCGCGGGGACCCTCACCTCTCCCATGGAGTCGTGCTCGATCCGGTACTGCTCGCTGTCGGTCATCGTCGACTACCTCCTGACAGGAACAGCGTTTGTCTCGTTCCACGTGTTCCCAAAGGCCACTACCAGCCAGTAAATACCCCGGGTAACAACTGAAATCGGGGAGGCTTCATGACACGCAGACCCACCCTGCGCTGTTCATTCGCCGCCATCACGGCTTTCGCAGCCTTTTTCGGCGGATTGGCCGCAAATGTACCGGCGGCCGATGCGAAAACACCCAAACCCGTGCGCACGACCGCCCTCTCGCCCGAGCTGGAGAAGATCCGCGCCGCGGAGTCCGTGAAGCTCTACGGCGACGCCGGCGTACGCCCGCTCGCCGAGCGCAAGACCTCGCTCGTCTCGCTCGGCGACAGCGAGATCGCCGGCGAGGGAGTCGGCACGTACGAGCCAGGCACGAACGGGCCGACGAACTGGTGCCACCGTTCCCCCCGGGCGGCCATCCACCGCACGTCCATACCGGCGGACGTGACCTACAACGTGGCCTGCTCCGGCGCGTCCACCGTCAACATCCGCATCGGCGGCAGCAAGCAGTACGCCGACGAACTGGTGCAGAGCGACAACCTGGCGGTCAAGGCCCGCAACACCCGCGTCAAGATGGTGCTCCTGGTCGCCGGCGCCAACGACGACCTCCAGTTCGGCCCCGTCATCACCGACTGCGTCGTGCGTTACCTGACGCTCCAGGGCCCCTGCGAACCGAAGTACGCGCCGGGCTGGCAGAAACGTGTCGACGGGCTGGTGCCCAAGGTCGAGCAGACGGTGAAGGACCTGCGGACGGTCATGCGCGGCGCGGGCTACACCGACAGCGACTACAAGCTGGTGGTCATGGGCTACCCGAGCCCCATCGGCCCGGACTTCGAGGACAACCCCGACTACCCGGGCAAGCTCCCGGGCGGCTGCGTCGGTTACACCTCCGACTCGGGCTGGGGCCGCAACACCGCCGTACCCGCCTTCGAGCGCGGCGAGCGCAAGGCCGCCCGTGACACGGGCGCGGTCTTCCTCGACAACTCCCGTCTGTTCCACGGCCACGAGGTGTGCACGGAGAACACCTGGGCACGCGGCCTGTGGATCGACCTGTCGAACCCGTTCCCGCCGGACTCCAACTCCGTCCGGCAGTCCTTCCACCCCAACGAGCGTGGCCACGGCGCCTTCGCGGCCTGCCTGAGCATGCTGTACGTCTCCGGCTACCGCGAGGCCGGCTGCGCCGACCCGGCGAACACCGGTAAGCCCGTGCTCCGCGAGGGCGGCTGGGACGACGCGTACCACCCGCTGAAGAACGCCGCGACGGGCACCTGCGTGGACGCGTACGGAGCCTCAAGCCGCAACGGCACCGAGGTCGGCGGCTGGGACTGCACCGGCAACCGCAACCAGGGCTGGTGGTACGACGCCGGACGCGGCTCCCTCCACACCGAACTGAGCCACGCCCGCTGCGTGGACGTGCCCGGGGGCAAGTACACCGAGGGCGCGCGGCTGGTGCTGTGGAACTGCCACGGCGGGAAGAACCAGCAGTTCACCAAGGCCGGTTCGACGTTCCGGCCGGCCGCGGCACCGGAGCTGTGCCTGACGCTCACCCAGGCGAAGGGCCCGGTGCAGCTGAAGAAGTGCGCCGGTTCGGCGGACCAGCGCTTCGCGTGAGAGCAGCAGCCATGCGGGCCCCGTTCGTTCAACGGGGCCCGCACACCGCTTACTTGCGTACGGGGATCGACGTGAACGTCGGCGCCGGGGCCGGGTCCGTGAAGAAGTCGTTGCCCTTGTCGTCCACGACGATGAACGCGGGGAAGTCCTCGACCTCGATCTTCCAGACCGCCTCCATGCCGAGCTCCTCGTACTCGACGACCTCGACCTTCTTGATGCAGTCCTGCGCGAGGCGCGCCGCCGGGCCGCCGATCGAGCCGAGGTAGAAGCCGCCGTGCGCGTCGCACGCGTCGGTGACCTGCTTGCTGCGGTTGCCCTTGGCGAGCATCACCTTGGAGCCGCCCGCGGCCTGGAACTGCTCGACGTACGAGTCCATGCGGCCGGCCGTCGTCGGGCCGAAGGAACCGGACGCGTAACCCTCGGGCGTCTTGGCCGGGCCCGCGTAGTAGACCGGGTGGTCCTTGAGGTACTGCGGCATCTCCTCGCCCGCGTCCAGCCGCTCCTTGATCTTCGCGTGGGCGATGTCGCGGGCGACGACCAGCGGGCCGTTCAGCGAAAGCCGGGTCTTCACCGGGTACTTGGTGAGCTCGGCGAGGATCTCGTCCATCGGGCGGTTGAGGTCGATGCGCACGACGTCGTCGTCGCTGAGGTGCTCGTCCGTCGTGTCCGGCAGGAAGCGCGCCGGGTCCGTCTCGAGCTGCTCGAGGAAGACGCCCTCGGCGGTGATCTTCGCGACGGCCTGGCGGTCGGCGGAGCACGACACCGCGATGGCCACCGGGCAGGACGCGCCGTGCCGCGGCAGACGCACCACGCGCACGTCGTGGCAGAAGTACTTGCCGCCGAACTGGGCGCCGATGCCGATCTTCTGGGTCAGCTCGAAGACCTTCTCCTCGAGCTCCTTGTCCCGGAAGCCGTTGCCCAGCGGGGAGCCCTCCTCCGGCAGTTCGTCGAGGTAGTGCGCGGAGGCGTACTTGGCGGTCTTCAGCGCGTACTCGGCGCTCGTGCCGCCGACGACGATCGCCAGGTGGTACGGCGGGCAGGCGGCCGTGCCCAGCGAACGGATCTTCTCCTCCAGGAACTTCATCATGGAGGCCTCGTTGAGGACCGCCTTCGTCTCCTGGTAGAGGAAGGACTTGTTGGCCGAGCCGCCGCCCTTGGCCATGAAGAGGAACTTGTAGGCGCCGCCGTCGGTCGCGTACAGCTCGATCTGCGCGGGCAGGTTGGAGCCGGTGTTCTTCTCGTCCCACATGGTCAGCGGGGCCATCTGCGAGTAGCGCAGGTTGAGCTCGGTGTAGGCGTCGAAGATGCCGCGCGAGAGCGCCTCTTCGTCGCCGCCCTCGGTGAGGACGTTCTGGCCTCGCTTACCCATGACGATCGCCGTGCCGGTGTCCTGGCACATCGGCAGCACGCCGGCCGCCGCGATGTTGGCGTTCTTGAGCAGGTCGAGGGCGACGAACTTGTCGTTGGGCGAGGCCTCGGGGTCGTCGACGATCTTCCGCAGCTGGGCGAGGTGCGCGGGGCGCAGGTAGTGCTGGATGTCGTGGATCGCCTCTTCGGCCAGCTTGCGCAGCGCCTCCGGCTCGACCTTGAGAAACGTACGGCCGTCCGCCTCGAAGGTGGACACGCCCTCGGAGGTGATCAGGCGGTACGGCGTCTTGTCCTCACCCAGGGGCAGGAGATCCGTATAGGCAAACTCGGGCCGAGACATCGCGGCGATTCCCTCACTCTGCGGTTGACCGGTGCACTCTGCGGTTGACCGGTGCTGGCGTCCTCGTCAGCAGCGCTCTCCAGACTAGGCCGCCGGGCCGGGCACCGGTTTGTGAGGTAAGGCTCAGTCGCACGCCCGGCTACATCGGGGGGTATCGCGATCTATCGCGTTTGGCTACTCTGTTGTGCGTGGACGAGTCATCGCTGGAGAAGCCGGCCGCTCGGCCGGTGCTGACCAAGACCAAGACCGATACCGTGGCCGACCGGCCGGTGCTGCGCGCCTCCGACGCGGACCGCGACCGGATCGCCGACATCCTGCGCGAGGCCCTCGCCGAGGGCCGGCTCACCCCGGACGAGCACGCCGAGCGGATCGAAGCGGTCTACAAGGCGCGCACGACGGCGGAGCTGGAACCGCTGGTGCACGACCTGCCCGCCGGCAGGCGCCCCGACGCCGAGCCCGCACCCTCGCGCCCGTACGAAGCCTCCGCGCGCCCCGGCGGGTACGAGGACGACAACCTCGTCGCCATCTTCGGCGGTGCGCAGCGCAAGGGCCGCTGGCGGGTGGGGGCCCGGACGAACGCGGTCGCGGTGTTCGGCGGCGTGGAGATCGACCTGACCGAGGCGACCTTCGAACAGCAGCAGGTCGTCATCAACACCTTCGCCCTGTTCGGCGGCGTGGAGATCAAGGTTCCGGAGAACGTGACCGTGCGCTGCACGGCCAGCGGGATCTTCGGCGGGTACGACGTGGACTCCCACGAGGCGGCGGACCCCGGCGCACCCGTTGTCGTGATCACCGGTTTTGCCCTGATGGGCGGCGTCACGGCGAAGCACGTGCCCGGCAGGCGGCTCAAGGATCTCCGGGCGGCCGACTGAGAGGTGGTGTGACGAGCGAGGTTCCGGTCATGGCAACGGTGTGAATAAGAGCGCGCACAGCGGGTAAAGCTTGGTGCATCGTCTCTCGTACGGCTGCGGGTGCGAATGGCCGTGCAGGGTGAGACGGGCGAATGGTGACTCAAAACCGGCCAAGCAAAGCCGTCGTCAGGAGTAGACCGTGCTGCTACCGCATCAGCCCCTGCAGGAAGCCGCCGTTCCGTCGCCGCGGATGTCTCCGCGGGATCAGGCAGGCCCCTGGCATTCGGAGGCGGTGTGCCGCCGGGATGAAGCCGGGCTCTTCTTCGCACCATCAAAGGAACCGACGGCGGCGCGGCTCTCCCGCGAGGAGGCCGCGAAGCGGGTCTGCGCCCGTTGCCCCGTGATGGTCGAGTGCCGTGAGCACGCGCTGCTCCAGCCGGAGCCGTACGGGGTGTGGGGCGGGCTGACCGCCGCCGAGCGCCGCGTCGTGCTGGCGCGCCGCAGGCGGCGCGAGGCGGAGCTCCAGCGGGCCACGCGGGTCGCCGCCGCGGGATGACCGCGCCGGTGCCCACGGGCCGCGCCCCGCCGTTCGCACCGGCGGGGGACGGCCCGTAGTCGTGTTTCAGGGGGTGTCAGCTGTTTCGGGGGGTGTCAGCTGGGGCGCTCGAAGTCGACCGTGCTGTACGCGCGCAGCTTCGACAGCCGGTGCGTGGAGTCGATCTGCCGGATCGTGCCGGACTTGGAGCGCATGACCAGCGACTGCGTGGTCGCGGTCTCCGCGCGGTAGCGCACGCCCCGCAGCAACTCGCCGTCGGTGATGCCGGTGGCGACGAAGAAGACGTTCTCGCCGCGGACGAGGTCGTTGGTGGTCAGGACCCGGTCGAGGTCGTGACCGGCGTCGATCGCCCGCTGGCGCTCCTCGTCGTCCCGCGGCCACAGCCGGGACTGGATCGTGCCGCCCAGGCACTTGATGGCACAGGCCGCGATGATGCCCTCGGGCGTGCCGCCGACACCGAGCAGCAGGTCCACGCCCGTGCCCTCGCGCACGGCCATGATCGCGCCGGCCACGTCGCCGTCGGTGATGAACTTGATGCGGGCGCCCGCCTCGCGGATCTCCTTGACGATGCCGTCGTGGCGGGGGCGGTCCAGGACGACGACCGTCACGTCTTCGCAGGAGGAACGCTTCGCCTTCGCAATGCGGCGGATGTTGACGCCCACGGGCGCGGTGATGTCGACGTAGTCGGCGGCGTCGGGGCCCGTGACGAGCTTGTCCATGTAGAAGACCGCGGACGGGTCGAACATGCTGCCGCGGTCGGCGACCGCCATCACGGAGACGGCATTGGCCATGCCCTTGGCGGTGAGCGTGGTGCCGTCCACCGGGTCCACGGCGACGTCGCACTCCGGGCCCGTCCCGTCGCCCACCCGCTCGCCGTTGTAGAGCATGGGCGCGTTGTCCTTCTCGCCCTCGCCGATGACGACGACACCGTTCATCGAGACGGTGTGGATCAGGGCGCGCATGGCCCGGACGGCAGCGCCGTCGGCACCGTTCTTGTCGCCTCGGCCCACCCAGCGGCCCGAGGCCATGGCGCCCGCCTCGGTGACGCGGACCAGTTCGAGGGCGAGGTTGCGGTCGGGCGCCTCGGGGCTGACCTCGAGCTGGGACGGCAGGTGGTGATCGGACATCGGAGCGCACCTTTCGGGTGGCAGAGTGAGGGTGCTCATGACTTTATCCGCTGATTGCGAGTATGAGCAGGGCGCCCTACGCATGAGCAGCGTCAAGGCCGCCGGTGCCGCCACGGGCCGACCGGCGTCAAGATCGGCCGGGGCATGGGGGACGATGGTGACGTGGCAGGCAGGAACGGCAAGACACAGACAGTTCGGAACTTGATGCTGTCGCTGGCGGTGGTGGTGCCCGTGGCGGGCAGCGCCTACTGGATGATTCCGCACGGCGACAACCGCAACGTGGATCCGATCAAGACCGTCGACTATCGGGGGAAGCTGGCCGGGGCCCGCAGCGAGGCGCCGTACGCGGTGGCGGCTCCCGAGGGGATCGACCAGGACTGGCGCGCGACCTCGGCCTGGTACCGGGTGACGCCCAAGCTGGGCAAGGTCTGGCACCTGGGCCTCCTCGACCGGGACGACAAGCACTACGTCCAGGTCGAGCAGAGCGACGGCCCGGCGCGCGACTTCATCGACGACGCCAGCCAGAACGCGGAGAAGACGGACCGGACCGAGCGGGTGGGCGGTGCCGTCTGGCAGCGCTACGAGGGCCCGAAGTACAACGCCCTGGTGCGCCAGGAGCGCGGGGTGACCACCGTGGTCGCCGGGACCGCGCCGCAGGAGCAGCTCACGCGGATCGCCGCCGCGCTGAAGGTCGGCAAGGCGCAGCCCGCCCCGTAACGCACACGCCTGAAACGCACACGGCGCCTTCGCGGATGCGTATCCGCGAAGGCGCCGTGGGGCGACCGGGATCAGACGGTCTTGGCGACCTCGTCGAAGGCCAGGCGCGGGCTGCGCGGGAAGGAAGCGTCCTCGCCCGGCTTGCCGATGTTGATGACCATCAGCGGGGTGTGGTCGTCGTCCAGGAACTCCTTGCGGATGCCCTCGGCGTCGTAGCCGGTCATCGGGCCGGCGGCCAGGCCGGCGGCGCGGATGCCCAGGATGAAGTAACCGGCCTGGAGGGCGCCGTTGAGCAGGGCGGCGTTCTCGCGGGCCGCGCGCTCGCTGAAGAAGACGTCCTTGGCCTGCGGGAAGTGCGGGAAGAGCGTGGGCAGTTCCTCGTGGAACTCGTTGTCGGTCGCGATGATCACGCTCAGCGGGGCCGTGCTCGTCTTCGGCTTGTTGCCGTCGGCCATGTGGGAGACCAGGCGCTCGCGGGCCTCCGGGGTGCGGACCAGCACCATGCGCAGCGGCGACTGGTTGAAGGCGGTGGGGGCGAGCTTGATCAGGTCGTAGATGGCCTGGATCTGCTCGTCCGAGACGGGCTCGTCGGTGAAGGTGTTGGCCGTGTGGGCCTCGTGGAAGAGCAGGTCACGGGCGGCTGCGTCAAGGGCGAAAGACATGGGGGGACCCTTCTGGGCTGGGTACGGCCTTGCTTGCGGTTTCAACCTTAACCGAGGTGTATTAACTTTCAACTAAATCGGGCCCGAAGTGACCCGGATCACTTCGCCTCGTCGTGTTGTGCTCGCTGTGCTGTGCTCGCTGTGCTGTGCCGGGGAGCCCCGGAGCCCGTCAGGACTCCTGGCTCTCCTCCTCGGCCAGTGCCGCGTCCAGCCGGGCGCGCGCGCCCTCCAGCCAGCGGCGGCAGACCTTCGCCAGCGCCTCGCCCCGCTCCCACAGGGCCAGCGACTCCTCCAGCGTGGTGCCGCCCGTCTCCAGCTTGCGGACCACCTCGATCAGCTCGTCGCGCGCCTGCTCGTAGCCCAGCGCACCGAGGTCGCCCCGATCGTCGTCTCCGGTCTTCTCGCCCGTCTTCGCCATGCCGGACAGCCTAAGCCGGGGGTGTGACAGTCGGTGGTGTGACAGCCGGGGGTGCGGCAACGGCCCGCACCGCGAACTCGCCCTCCGCGACCCGCGCCCGCAGCTCCTCCTCCGCCGCCACCTCGCCGGGGTCGCGCACCACGGAACCGTCGGCGTGCTGGAGGACGGCATAGCCGCGCCGCAGCGTCGCCGCGGGGGACAGGGCCACCACCCGGGCATGGGTGTGCGCGAGCTCGGAGTCGGCCCGGTCCAGCAGGTGCCCGAGCGTGCGGCGGGCGCGGCCGGCCAGCGCGGCGACCTGCTCCTCCCGCTCCTCGACCATGCGGTGCGGCTGCTGCAGGGACGGGCGGGCCAGCGTCGCGGCCAGCCCGTGCTCCTCGCGGTCCAGCCGCGCCGTGACGCAGCGCAGCGCGCGGTCGCGCAGCTGGCGTACGCGCGTGAGCTCCTCGCTCACGTCCGGCACGACGCGCTTCGCCGCGTCCGTCGGCGTGGACGCCCGCAGATCGGCGACGAGGTCGAGCAGCGGGCTGTCCGGCTCGTGGCCGATCGCCGACACCACGGGCGTACGGCACGCGGCCACGGCCCGTATGAGCTGCTCGTCGGAGAACGGCAGCAGGTCCTCCACGCTGCCGCCGCCCCGCGCCACGATGATCACGTCCACCTCGGGCAGCGCGTCCAGCTCCTGGACCGCCTCGATCACGCTCGGCACCGCGTGCACACCCTGCACGGGGACGTTGCGCACCTCGAAGCGGACGGCGGGCCAGCGGTGCCGGGCGTTCTCCAGGACATCGCGCTCGGCGGCGGAGGCGCGCCCGCAGACGAGCCCGATGAGCCCGGGCAGGAAGGGCAGCGGCCGCTTGCGCTCGGCGGCGAACAGCCCCTCCGCGGCCAGGGACTTCTTCAACTGCTCGAGCCGCGCGAGCAGTTCGCCGATGCCGACCGGGCGGATCTCGGCCGCCCGCAGCGACAGCGTGCCGCGCGGCGCGTACCACTCGGGCTTGGCGTGCACGACCACGCGCGCGCCCTCCGAGACGACGTCCGCGACCTTGTCGAAGACGGCGCGGTAGCAGGTGACCGAGAGGGAGACGTCGTGCGACGGGTCGCGCAGCGTCAGGAACACGACGCCGGCGCCCGGGCGCCGGGACAGCTGGGTGATCTGCCCCTCGACCCAGACCGTGCCCAGCCGGTCGACCCAGCCGCCGATCAGCCGGCTCACCTCGCTGACGGGGAGCGGTGCCTCGGGGGACGTGGTTGCAGCCATGCGGCGAGCCTAGCGGCGGGCTGTGACAACGCGCGGCAGTCCGCTGTCGGTACGGGCCCTTACGATGGACGGCATGACTGCCACGCCCTCCCGCAAGGTTCTGCTCGCCGCCCCCCGGGGTTACTGCGCGGGCGTGGACCGCGCAGTGATCGCTGTCGAGAAGGCTCTGGAGCAGTACGGCGCGCCCGTGTACGTGCGCCACGAGATCGTCCACAACAAATACGTGGTCAAGACCCTGGAGAAGAAGGGCGCGATCTTCGTCGACGAGACGGCGGAGGTGCCCGAGGGCAACATCGTGATCTTCTCCGCGCACGGTGTCGCGCCGGTCGTCCACGAGGAGGCCCGCCGCGGCCGCCTCGCCACCGTCGACGCGACCTGCCCGCTGGTCACCAAGGTCCACAAGGAGGCCGTCCGCTTCGCCAAGGAGGACTACGACATCCTCCTCATCGGCCACGAGGGCCACGAAGAGGTCGTCGGCACCAGTGGCGAGGCCCCCGAGCACATCCAGCTCGTCGACGGCCCCGAGGACGTGAAGAACGTCGAGGTCCGCGACCCGGACAAGGTCGTCTGGCTCTCCCAGACCACCCTCTCCGTCGACGAGACCATGGAGACGGTGGACGCCCTCCAGGGCCGTTTCCCCAATCTCCTCTCCCCGCCCAGCGACGACATCTGCTACGCCACCCAGAACCGGCAGATCGCCGTCAAGCAGATGGGCGCCGACGCCGATCTGGTCATCGTCGTCGGCTCGCAGAACTCCTCCAACTCCAAGCGCCTGGTCGAGGTGGCGCTGGGCGCCGGCGCCCGCGACGCCCACCTGGTCGACTACGCCGAGGAGCTCGACGAGGCCTGGCTCGAGGGCGTGAGCACGGTCGGCGTGACCTCGGGCGCGTCCGTGCCGGAGATCCTCGTCGAGGGCGTGCTGGAGTGGCTCGCCGTGCGCGGCTTCGAGGACGTCGAGGTGGTCACGGCCGCCGAGGAGTCCATCACCTTCTCCCTGCCGAAGGAGCTGCGCCGCGACCTGCGCGCCGAGGCGGCCGCCGCCGTCGCCGCTCCTCCCGCTGCCGCCGAGGAGGGGTGACGGGCGCCCTCCGCCCGTAGCGTGGAGGGCATGGACGTATTCGGCGTGGACATCGGCGGGTCGGGCATCAAGGGCGCACCGGTCGATCTGGCACGCGGCGAGCCGGCGGCCGAGCGGCACAAGGTGCTCACCCCGAAGCCGTCGACCCCGGACGCGGTCGCCGCGGGCGTCCGGGAGGTCGTGGAGCACTTCGGCTGGTCCGGCCCGGTCGGCGTGACCTTCCCGGGCGTGGTCGTGGACGGCACGGTCCGTACGGCCGCCAATGTCGACAAGGAGTGGGTGGACGTCGACGGTGCCGCTCTGCTGGGCGAGCGGCTCGGGGCACCGGTCACGCTGCTCAACGACGCGGACGCCGCCGGGATCGCCGAGATGACCTTTGGTGCCGGGCGCGGCCGTACGGGCACGGTCATCGTGCTCACTTTCGGCACGGGCATCGGCAGCGCCGTCTTCACCGGCGGCAGGCTCGTCCCCAACACCGAGCTGGGCCACCTGGAGCTGAACGGTCACGACGCGGAGACGCGTGCCTCCACCCGGGCCAAGGACGAGGGCGACCTGAACTGGCAGCGCTGGGCCCGCCGGGTGCAGAAGTATCTGGCCCACGTGGAGGGGCTGTTCTCGCCCGAGCTGTTCGTCATCGGCGGCGGGGTCAGCCGCAAGGCGGACAAGTTCCTGCCGCTGATCGAGGGCATCAGCGCCGAGATCGTGCCCGCTCAGCTGGAGAACAACGCGGGGATCGTGGGGGCCGCGATGGCCGCTTCCGCGCCGATTTCCGCCGCCTGATCCACACCAGCCTGCGCACCAGCGCGATCAGCGCGGCCAGCAGCGTGCCCGCGTACAGCCAGCCGGCCTGGAGGGACAGGAAGCCGACGAGCGCCATCACCTGGTTGCCGAAACCTTCCGCCACACCGACGGCCGGCACCGCGCCGATGGCGAAGGCGATGGGGGCGCTCACCGGGGCCGTGATGAGTTCGGCGGGCCGGACCCACAGCGCACAGGTCAGCGCGGCGAGCATGAAGAACGCCCCGTACGCACTGGGCGAGCCGCCGAGGAGCACCGAGTCCAGCCACCCGGCCGCGAGCATCGCCGCGGTGGTGAGCAGACCGGCGCCGAGCCCGGTGAGCCGGGCCGAGGGCAGCCGGCGCAGGGCCCGCAGCAGTGCGGGAGGGGTACGGACCGAGCCCGACCGGTAGACGGTGCCGCCCGAGTCCTGGCCCAAGGGGGCGGTCGGGCGGGGCACCGGGGACATACGGCGGACTTTGTGCTGGGTGATACGCGTGCTGCGTTGCTCCACCCGACCAAATTAGGCGGACAAGTGGGAAGAATCCGGCGTTGGACACGCCGGTTGCACCACCTTGGCCGTCCGTCCTGTCCGCCCGTTCGCCGAACAGCCCGTCCGGGGTGGGGCGCGGTCGGGACCCGTAGACTGGGGGACCGGCCCGGTCATGGGCCCCCTTCCCACCAGGGCCCTCCACTACAGGAAGTCGTCACGTGTCGCTCACGATCGGAATCGTCGGTCTGCCCAACGTCGGCAAGTCGACGCTGTTCAACGCCCTGACCAAGAACGACGTGCTGGCGGCCAACTACCCGTTCGCCACCATCGAGCCCAACGTCGGTGTCGTCGGCGTCCCGGACGCGCGGCTGACCAAGCTCGCGGAGATCTTCGGTTCGCAGAAGCTCCTTCCCGCCACGGTGGACTTCGTGGACATCGCGGGCATCGTGCGCGGCGCCTCCGAGGGCGAGGGCCTGGGCAACAAGTTCCTCGCGAACATCCGTGAGTCCGACGCGATCTGCCAGGTCATCCGGGCCTTCAAGGACGAGAACGTCGTCCACGTCGACGGCAAGGTCTCGCCGAAGAGCGACATCGAGACCATCAACACCGAGCTGATCCTCGCCGACCTGCAGACCATCGAGAAGGTCCTGCCGCGCCTGGTGAAGGAATCCCGCATCCAGAAGGACAAGGCCGCCAAGGTCAAGGCCGTCGAGGAGGCCAAGGCCATCCTGGAGGAGGGCAACACCCTCTTCTCCGCGGGCATCGTCCAGGGCACCGAGAAGGCCGAGCCGCTGCACGACCTGCACCTGCTCACCACCAAGCCCTTCCTCTACGTCTTCAACGTGGACGAGGAGGAGCTCTCCGACGAGGCGTTCAAGCAGGAGCAGCGCGCCCTGGTCGCCCCGGCCGAGGCCATCTTCCTCAACGCCAAGCTCGAGGCCGACCTCGCCGAGCTGGACGACGAGGAGGCCCTCGAGCTCCTCCAGTCCGTCGGCCAGGACGAGCCGGGCCTCGCGACCCTCGCCCGCGTCGGCTTCGACACCCTGGGCCTGCAGACCTACCTGACGGCCGGCCCCAAGGAGTCCCGCGCCTGGACCATCAAGAAGGGCGCCACGGCCCCCGAGGCGGCCGGTGTGATCCACACCGACTTCCAGAAGGGCTTCATCAAGGCCGAGGTCATCTCCTTCGCCGACCTGGTCGCCACGGGCTCGGTGGCCGAGGCCCGCGCGGCCGGCAAGGCGCGGATGGAGGGCAAGGAGTACGTGATGGCCGACGGGGACGTGGTGGAGTTCCGCTTCAACGTCTGACACACCGCATACGCAGGCCGTAGGGGCCGGACTCGAACGAGTCCGGCCCCTACGGCTGTTCACGGCTTGCCGTTGTCGTACAGCCAGGTCTTGAAGAGCCTCGACAGGTTCTTCCGCGACACCTTTTCGCTCAGGGCGATGAAGTCGGCGGTCTGTACGGTGCCGTGGCGGTGGTCGGTCAGCCAGGTGTGCAGGATGGTGAAGAAGGCCGTGTCGCCCACCGTCTCGCGGAGCTTGTGCAGGGTCATGGCGCCGCGGCCGTAGACCGGTGAGCCCGAGACGTCCTTCGCCGTGGGCTGCTTCGCAGGCGGGAACGACCAGACGTCGTCCTTCGCGTCGCGGGCGTAGTACGTCGCGAAGGTGCGGGCGGTGGTGGGGCCGCCGTGCTGTTCCTCCCAGAGCCACTCGGCGTAGGTCGCGAAGCCCTCGTTGAGCCACATGTCCCGCCAGGTGCGCGGGGTGACGGAGTCGCCGAACCACTGGTGCGTGAGCTCGTGGACGAGCGAGGCGTGGTCCGGCGGGTGGTTGAAGTAGGGGCGGTTCTGCGTCTCCAGGGCGTAGTCGATCCTGGGGCCGGCGCCGATGATCGCGCCCGTGGAGGAGAAGGGGTACGGGCCGAAGGTCCTGGTGCCCCAGGTGGTGATCTCGGCGGTCCAGCGCGGGATGTCGGTGGCCTTGTCGGCCACGGCGGTGTCGGTGGCGACGAGTTGCGGCACCGTGCCCGCGGTGCTCCGGTCGATCCGGAACTTTCCGATGGCAACGGTTGCGAGGTAGCTCGCCATGGGCTCGCCGGTGTGCCATTGGAAGGTGGTGCGGCCCCCTGTGGTGCGTTGTCCGCGCAACTCGCCGTTGGAGACGGCCGTGAGGCCCTCGGGGACGGTGACGGCCATGTCGTACGTGGCCTTGTCCGAGGGGTGGTGGTTGCCGGGGAACCAGGCCATGGAGCCGTTCGGTTCGCCGAGGCCCACCGCGCCGTCGGCGGTTCTGAGCCAGCCCTCCTGCGAGCCGTCGGGGTCCGTGATGGTCTGCGGGGAGCCCTGGTAGGTGACGGTGGCCTTGAAGGCGAAGTCGCGGGGGAGGGGACGGGCGGGGGTGAGGCGGAGCTCGTCCCCGTGGCGGGTCACGGTGGCGGCGGTGCCGTCGACGGTGGCCGTGCGGACGGTCATGCCGTGGAGGTCCAGGGAGAAGGAGGACAGCGCGCGGTCGGTTCTGGCGGTGATCTCGGTTGTCCCGGAGAGGTTGTTGGCTTTGGGGTCGTACGCGAGCGTGAGGTTGTAGTGGCTCACCCGGTAGCCGCCGTTGCCCATGGAGGGGAAGAGGGGGTCTCCGACGCCCTTCACACCGGCCGTCGGAGTGTCGAGGGCGTCGAGGGTGCCGAGGCGGTCCGTGGCGTGTGTCGGCGTGCAGGGCGTGCTGAGGGCCAGTAGGAGGGAGCCGGTGAGGGCGAGAGGGCATCGGCGGCGCACGGGCGACTCCTCGGGACGCTCGGCGGGGTCACGATCCCCTGCATGGTGGTGCATCGACGTGTGTGTCGAGGTGTCGGCTACACGCCCTTGAGCTGCAATTCACCACATCTGGTGAATCCTTGGCCTTGAGTTGCGGTTCGCAACCCACGGTTGCCAAGCTGTTGCGCACTGTCAACCTTTGGGAGTGGCCGTGGCTTTCGGTGACCAGCCCGCATACCTCCGCGTCGCCGGTGATCTCCGCCAGAAGATCGTCGCAGGCGAGCTGCCGCCGCACACCCGCCTCCCCTCCCAGGCCCGCATCCGTGAGCAGTACGGCGTCTCGGACACCGTCGCCCTGGAGGCCCGCAAGGTACTGATGGCCGAGGGCCTCGTCGAGGGCCGCTCCGGCTCGGGCACGTACGTCCGCGAGCGGCCCGAGCGGCGCTCCGTCGTGCGCACCGGTTACCGGTCCGCGGGCGAGGGCACGCCCTTCCGGCAGGAGCAGGGCGACGTCAAGGTCAAGGGCACCTGGGAGTCGCGCAGCGAGCAGCGCGTCGCGGACGCGGCGGTCGCGGAGCGGCTGCGCATCGGGGTCGGCGAGCGCGTGATGCGCACCGAGTACCTCTTCCGGGCCGCGGGCGAGCCGGCCATGCTCTCCACCTCCTGGGAGCCCCTCGCCGTCACCGGCCGTACGCCCGTGATGCTGCCCGAGGAGGGGCCGCTGGCCGGGCGCGGGGTCGTCGAGCGGATGGCGGCCATCGACCTGGTCGTCGACAACGTCACCGAGGAGATCAGCGCCCGGCCTGGCCTGGCTCAGGAAACGCTCGCGCTCGGCGGGGTGCCGGGCCACTGCGTGCTGGTCGTCTCGCGCACGTTCCTCGCGGGCGGCTGTCCGGTGGAGACGGCGGACGTCGTGATGCTCGCCGAGCGGCACCGGGTCGCCTACCACCTGCCGGTGAAGTAGTCGTGACGGGCGCGTGAACTGACTCCGGGGTCAGTTCGGGGGTCGTCAAGGCTTCATCAGGACCTCATCAAAAGTCCATACCAACGAGTAGGATGTGTGGCTTGATTTGCCCTTTGTCCGCATTTGGACAAGCGGACTCCTGTGTTGCAAACCTCACATAGGCCCAGCTCAGGGCCCTTTGGCAGGACCAACATGGCCAAATCGCTCGTACGATGCGGGGGTTTGTGTCCTGCCGTGGGGGAGTTAGAAAGCAAAGGAGATCCGGGGCGTTGAGTACCGAACGGGGTTCACACTCCAATTACCGCCGGACCCTCGGTCCGGTGGCCCTGACGGCCGTCGGCCTCGGGTCCATCATTGGTTCCGGCTGGCTCTTCGGTGCCCAGCGAGCCGCCAGCATCGCCGGCCCTGCCGCGATCCTCGCGTGGGTGATCGGTGCGGCTGTCGCGCTGACCATCGCGCTCACGTACAGCGAACTCGGGGCGATGTTCCCGAAGGCCGGCGGCATGGTCCGCTACGGCCAGTACTCGCACGGTTCCCTCGCGGGCTACCTGGCCGCCTGGGCCAACTGGATCGCGATCGTCTCCGTCATCCCCGGCGAGGCGACCGCTTCCGTCCAGTACATGAGCTCCTGGAAGTGGCAGTGGGCCAAGGACCTCTACGACGGCAAGGAGCTCACCGGCAGCGGTGTGGCCCTCGCCAGCGTCCTGCTGGTCTTCTACTTCTTCCTCAACTGGTTCGCGATCACCCTGTTCGCGAAGACCAACAACGCGATCACGGTCTTCAAGGTGGTCGTCCCGGCGCTGACCGCGGGCGCGCTGATCTACGCGCACTTCGACACCCACAACATCGAGTCGGCGGGCGGCTTCACCCCGAACGGCTGGAGCGCGGTCTTCACGGCCGTCGCCACCTCCGGCATCGTCTGGGCGTACAACGGTTTCCAGTCACCGCTGAACATGGCCGGTGAGGCCCGCAACCCGGGCAAGTCGCTGCCCAAGGCCGTCATCGGCTCGATCCTCATCGCGCTGGTCATCTACATCGCCCTCCAGGTCGCGTTCCTGATGGCGGTCCCGTCCGGCGACCTCGCCAAGGGCTGGAGCGCGCTGACCTACAAGTCGCCGCTCGCCGACCTGGCGATGGCCTGGGGCCTGAACTGGCTGGCGATCGTGCTCTACGCGGACGCCTTCGTCTCGCCGTCCGGCACCGGCATGATCTACGCCGCCACCACCTCGCGCATGATCCACGGCGTGCAGGAGAACGGTCACCTGCCCGGCGTCTTCGGCAAGGTCGACAAGAAGACGGGCGTCCCGCGCCCGGCTCTGCTGCTCAACCTGGGTGTCGCGTTCATCTTCCTCGCCGTCTTCCGCGGCTGGGGCTCGCTCGCCGAGATCGTCTCGGTCGCGACCGTCATCTCGTACATCACCGGCCCCGTCGCCGTGATGTCGCTGCGCCGGATCGCCCCGGACCTCAAGCGCCCGGTCAAGCTGAAGGCCATGCCGGTCATCGCGCCCGTCGCGATGGTCTTCGGCTCGCTGGTGCTGTACTGGGCCAAGTGGCCGCTCACCGGCAAGGTCATCATGATCATGGCGGTCGGCCTGCCGATCTGGGCCTTCTACGAGCTGCGCAAGCCGTGGGCCGAGCTCAAGCCGCACCTCAAGGCGGGTGCCTGGATGGTCACCTACCTGCTGGTGATGTCCGTGGTCTCCTGGGCCGGCAGCACCAAGTTCAACGGCCAGGGCTACCTGGCCGAGGGCTGGGACATGGCCCTTGTCGCCCTGATCGGTCTCGCCTTCTACTTCTGGGGCGTGCGCAGCTCCTGGCGCAACCCGACGCTGGTGGCGACCGAGAAGGAGATTCTCGAGGCCGAGGCGGCCGAGGCGGCCGAGGCGGCCGAGGCCGTCGAGGATGCCGTCGTGAAGGAGGCCACGAAGGCCTGACGGTCACTCTCAGGTGGCCGAATGCACATCTCTTCGTGAAAACCCGTATCCGCTGAGTAAAGGTCGGGCGTACGCTCGGGCATATGCGGACTGCGGTTTCTTCGCGAAGCACCGACGGGTGTGCGCCGGTGCGGTCGGTGCCGGCGCACCTCACTACGGGAGGGCAGGGACGATGAACGACAACGGCGCGTCCCTGCCCTGGCTGGTGATCCGCCAGGACGACAACGGCAACCGCTACCGGGTCGGCCGCTACGCCACCAGGACGGAAGCCGAGCGGGTGGCGGACCGGCTGGATTCCACCGGCCACAAACAGCTCTACATCGTGGAGCGTGTGGGCCGCGTGGGCGGTACCTAGCCCAGCGGGCCCCGCAACGAGATACACCGACCCCCATACCGGGTATGTGCTGATTATTCTCCCCGAACCGGTCAAACCGGTGGGTACGCAGCGGGTGTGGGAAGTGGTCGGCGTGAGCGACAGCGCAGGGACCCTGGCGTCGTCGACGCCCGGATTCGCCGAATGGAGCTTCCCCGCGGAAGCCGGCGCCGTGAGGACCGCGCGTACGCTCGTCCGCGACACCCTGCACGAGTGGGGCCTCGCCCCCATCACCGACGTGACGGTGCTGCTCGTCAGCGAGCTCGTCACCAATTCCCTCCGCTATGCGAGCGGCCCGATCGGCGTGCGGATGTATTCCCGCCCCGGCGGAGTGCTGATGGTCGAGGTCTCCGACCCGCTGCCCGATCCGCCCCGTGAACGTTCCGCCCGGCCCGACGACGAAGGTGGCCGGGGACTGCAACTGGTGGCACTGGCTTCCCGTCGCTGGGGTACGCGTCAGAGCGGCAAAGGCAAGACGGTGTGGTTCGAACTCGGCTTGTCAGGTTAGGAAGCCGGGGAGAACACATAGCGGTTGAGACCGTGCTGTGATCGTGAAGTCCGTGTTACGGGGGCCTCCTGTGCTGGATACTCGGCCTTCTGATGCCGGTGCGAGCACATCAGCCGGAGGGGACGGGCACGTGAGCGAACAGCCAGCGGGTACTGCGACGGGCAGGTCAGAGGGTGCGGACGCCACAGCGGTGTGGCGCGGCAGCCCGCCCGGTTCTCTCTATGACCACATTCGCGTCGCGTCGTTCTCGCTCGGGCCCGACGGGCGAATCGAGCAGTGGAGCGAGCGTGCCGCCGACCTGTTCGGAATAACACCGGGACAGGCCGTCGGAAGAGACCCGCGCGAGGTGTTCGCTTCCGCCGCGTCAGATGTGGGGCAGGGCGGCGGGGTCCTCTTTTCGGGGGAAGCCGGTGCCAGGCCGTGGACCGGACGCGTCCCGTACCAGCGGGACGGCCGGGAAGAGGGCCTTGCCGAAATCTATGTGATGCCCAGCCGGAACGAGCACGGCGAGAGCGCCGCGCTCTGTGTGGCCGTCGATGTCAGGGCGTTGCAGGGGATAGAGACCGACATCGCGGCTTCGGAAGCCGTTTTCGGCCAATCTCCGCTCGGATTCTTCTTCTTCGGCACGGATTTGAAGCTGTTGCGGGTCAATGAGAGTTTCGCCCAGACCTTCGGCCGTCCCGCGGACTGGCACCGCGGGCGTACGCCGCACGATTTCCTGCCCCGCGCGGAGGCCGACCGGCTGACCGCCGCCCTGCGCCAAGTCCTCGGCAGCGGGCGGCCGGTGGCCGATCTGCAGCTCGTCGGGCCGGTGCCCGGGCGCAGGGAGCGGCGGCGCTGGTCCGTGTCGCTGTACCGGCTGCACAGCGGCAGCGGGCGGCCGATCGGCGTGGCCGCGATCGCCACGGACGTCACGGGGCGCCGCCGCGCGGAGCGGGAGGCCGCGGGCGTACGGCGCAATCTGGCGCTGCTCAACGAGGCGAGTGCGCGCATCGGCACCTCACTCGACCTGGAGACCACCGCGCGCGAGCTGCTGGACGTGGCGGTGCCGCAGTTCTGCGACCTGGCCTCCGTCGACCTCTACCAGGGGCTGCTCGTCGGTGACGAGGCGCCGCCGGGGCTGGCCGACGGCAGTGCCGAGCTGCGGCGCGTGGCGTACGCGAGCGCGGTGTCGGGGGCGCCGGTCGTGACGGACGACAAGCCGATCCAGGTCGGCGAGGTGCACCGGTACGCCTTCCACTCGCCCTGCGCCGGGGCCCTGCGCACGGCGAGCCCGCAGGCCATCCCGAGCCGGGAGGGCACGGACGCGCACGAGCTCGGCACCTCGGTGCAGTCCACGCTCGCGGTGCCGATGGTCGCGCGGGACACGGTCGTGGGGCTGGCGCAGTTCACGCGCACGAAGGGCAGCGAGCCCTTCGGCGAGCGCGACACCGCGCTCGCCGTCGAGCTGGCCTCGCGCGCGGCGGTCTGCATCGACAACGCCCGGCTCTACCGGCGCGAGCACGAGCGGGCACTGATCCTCCAGCGCAGCCTGCTGCCGCCGGTGTCGCCGGAGGCCGCGGGCCTGGAGATCGCCTGCCGCTATCTGCCCGGCAACGCGGCCACCGAGGTGGGCGGCGACTGGTTCGACGTCATAGAGCTGCCCGGGCACCGCACGGCCCTGGTCGTCGGCGATGTGATGGGGCGCGGGCTGCGGGCCGCGGTGGCCATGGGCGAACTGCGCACGGCCGTACGGACCCTGGCCATGCTCGACCTGGAGCCCGCTGAGGTGCTCTCGCACCTGGACGAGATCGCCCACGGCCTCGGCCGGCCCGGCGGTACCCAGTCCGCGCCGCGCGGCCAGCGCGGCAGTGTACGGCCGGCCGACCTGTCCGAGGTGTACCTGGCGACGTGCGTCTACGCCGTGTACGACCCGGTCACCCGGCGCTGCACGGTCGCCAACGCGGGCCATCTGCCGCCGGTGCTGGTCGAGCAGGGCGAGCCCGCGCGGCTGCTCGAGGTGCAGCCGGGCATGCCGCTGGGCGTGGGCGGCGAGCTCTTCGAGGAGACGGTCCTCGAACTGCCGGACGGTGCGCTGCTCGCGCTGTACACGGACGGCCTGGTGGAGTCGCGCGACCACCCGCTGGACGAGGGTCTGCAGGCGTTCCGCGACGCCCTCACGGATCCGGCGCGTCCGCTGGAGGATGTGTGCGACCACGTGCTGGGCGCGCTGGACACGCACCATGGCGAGGACGACATCGCCCTGCTCATGGCGCGGTTGCGGGGCCTGCCGCCGGAGAACGTGGGCGACTGGACGCTGCCGCCCGAGCCCCGCTCGGTGGCACGGGCCCGTGAACTGGCCCGTGAACAGCTGCCGTTGTGGGGCCTGGAGGCCCTGGTGGACACGGCCGAGCTGCTGGTGAGCGAGCTCGTCACGAACGCCCTGCGGTACGGCGAGGGCGAGATCCGGCTCCGGCTGCTGCTGGACCGCACGCTGGTGTGCGAGGTCTGGGACGGGGGCCTGGTGCAGCCGCGCCGTCGCCGGGCGATGGACACGGACGAGGGCGGGCGGGGTCTGCAACTGGTCGGCCTGCTCAGCGCGGCGTGGGGGAGCCGGCGGATCCCGGACGGCAAGACGGTGTGGTTCGAGCTGGCCCTGCCGGCGGGGGATGGTGGGGTGCCGGATGCGGTGGAGGCGTTGATGAGCCTGTACTGACGTGGGTGGGTGGGAAGTTGTGCCCCTGCCCCGCCCTTTCACCGTTTCCTCCGGGGGCGAAGCCCCCGGGCCCCCGAAACCGCGCTTCGCGCGGTTGTCCTCAAACGCCGGACGGGCTGGATTGTGCCGGGCCGCGCTGGAAGGTACCGGGCCGCGCAATTCCAGCCCGTCCGGCGTTTGAGGACGAGCGGCGAAGCCGCGACAGGGGGTCTGGGGCGCAGCCCCAGGACCGGGGTCCGGGGGCGGAGCCCCGGGAGACGGCGAGAGGGCGGGACCGGGGCACACCCCCACCCGGCCCCACCGACCCGCATGGGATCCTGGAACACAGAACTCAAAGCGAGGAGCGGAATGGCAGCCAACCTGGTCAATCTGGAAGCCGTCGACAAGGTGTACGGCACCCGTGCCCTGCTCGACGGCATCTCCCTCGGCGTGAACGAGGGCGACCGGATCGGCGTGGTCGGCCGCAACGGCGACGGCAAGACCACGCTCATCCGCGTCCTCGCGAAGCTGGAGGAGGCGGACAAGGGCCGCGTCACCCACGCCGGCAACCTGCACACCGGCGTGCTCACCCAGCACGACTCGCTCGACTCGGCCGCCACCGTCCGGCACGAGGTCATCGGCGACCTCGCCGATCACGAGTGGGCGGGCAACGCCAAGATCCGCGACGTGCTCACGGGGCTGTTCGGCGGCCTGGACATGCCCGGCTTCCCGCAGGGCCTGGACACCGTCATCGGCCCGCTCTCCGGCGGCGAGCGCCGCCGCATCGCGCTCGCCAAGCTGCTGATCGCCGACCAGGACCTGATCGTCCTGGACGAGCCGACCAACCACCTCGACGTCGAGGGCATCTCCTGGCTGGCCCGCCACCTCAGGGAGCGCCGCTCGGCGCTCGTCTGCGTGACGCACGACCGCTGGTTCCTCGACCAGGTCTGCACCCGCATGTGGGACGTGCAGCGCGGCACGGTCCACGAGTACGAGGGCGGCTACAGCGACTACGTCTTCGCGCGCGCCGAGCGCGAGCGGATCGCCGCGACCGAGGAGACCAAGCGGCAGAACCTGATGCGCAAGGAGCTCGCCTGGCTGCGCCGCGGCGCCCCGGCCCGTACGAGCAAGCCGCGCTTCCGCATCGAGGCCGCCAACGAGCTCATCGCGGACGTGCCGCCGCCGCGCGACAGCTCGGAGCTGATGAAGTTCGCGAACGCGCGCCTCGGCAAGACGGTCTTCGAGCTCGAGAACGTGACCGTCCAGGCCGGGCCGAAGGTGCTCATCGAGCACCTGACCTGGCAGCTGGGCCCGGGCGACCGGATCGGTCTCGTCGGAGTCAACGGCGCGGGCAAGACGTCGCTGCTGCGCGCGCTCGCCGAGGCGGCGCGTACGGAGGGCGAGAAGCAGCCAGCGGGCGGCAAGGTGGTCGTCGGCAAAACGGTCCGCCTGGCGTACCTCTCGCAGGAGGTCACCGAACTCGACCCCGCCAAGCGGGTGTTGGAGGCGGTGCAGCAGGTGCGCGACCGCGTCGACCTCGGCAAGGGCCGGGAGATGACCGCGGGGCAGCTGTGCGAGAAGTTCGGGTTCACCAAGGAGAAGCAGTGGACGCCGGTCGGCGACCTCTCCGGCGGTGAGCGGCGACGGCTCCAGCTGCTGCGGCTGCTGATGGACGAGCCGAACGTGCTCTTCCTGGACGAGCCGACCAACGACCTCGACATCGAGACGCTGACCCAGCTCGAGGACCTGCTCGACGGCTGGCCCGGCTCGATGGTCGTCATCAGCCACGACCGGTACTTCGTCGAGCGCACCACCGACCGGGTCTACGCGCTGCTCGGCGACCGCTTCCTGCGGATGCTGCCGCGCGGACTGGACGAGTACCTCGAGCGCCGGCAGGCGGTCCTCGAGGCGGCGGCCCCGGCCGCGGCCCCGGCGCCCGCCGCCGCCAAGGCCAAGCCGGCGGGGGACGCGCGGGCGGCGAAGAAGGAGCTGCAGAAGATCGAGCGCCGGCTCGACAAGATCAGCGAGCAGGAGGCGAAGCTGCACCAGCGGATCGCCGAGCAGGCCACGGACTTCGAGGCGGTGGCCAAGCTGGACGCCGAGCTGCGTGAACTCGCCGGGGAGCGCGAGGAACTCGAGCTGCGGTGGCTGGAACTCGCCGATGATGTGTGACGGATCGGCTAGCGGCTCGTAAGGCACACACGACACAACAGTCTCGTCACAGGGCGGTATCGGCCGGGAGTTGCGGCCGATACCGCCCCGTGTGTTGTCGGTAACGGGTGATACAAAGAACACTCGCTTGCCGCCGATCACTGGCGGGAATCAGGCGCCGTGGACCGTGCGTAAAGAGGAAAGCTGATGTCACAGCCGCCCAAGCCGCCCCAGCCGCCGCAGGGGGTCCCGCCGGAGCAACCGGCCGGTGGTTTCGGCGAACCGCCGCGGGACCTGCCCCCTGCCCCGGCCGCCGGCGCCCCCGCGGGCTTCGGTGCCGCGCCGGTCATGCCGCCGCAGCCGCCGGGACAGCCCCCGGCCCAACCGCCGGTCCAGCCCCCGGCGCCGGTGCAGCCTCCGCCGGGGCAACCGGCTTACGGCTACCCGCAGATGCCGCCCGCGCCGCCCGTCGGCGCACCGCAGGGCGGTTACGGCTACCCGGGCCAGCCGCCGCAGTTCGGCGCGTACCCGGCACCGCCGCAACAGCCCGGCAAGGGCAACGGCAAGTCCAAGCAGCGCATGGCGCTGATCGTCAGCGCCGTGGTGGCGCTCGGCCTGGTCGCGGGCGGCGGCATCTGGTTCGCCACCAAGAGCGACGGCAAGGACGACAAGGGCGGCAACTCCCACAACTCCGCGGACAGCGGCGGCGGCAAGAGCGACACCGGCAAGAGCGACACCGGCGGTGGCGACAAGCCCAAGACGGCCGACGGCAAGATGCTGTTCGGCGTCGAGCAGCCCGTCGTCCCCGACAGCCGCCAGGCGCCCGGCCTGTGGGCCACCGACAAGGTCTTCGCCAAGACCGACCTGTTCAAGGTGGTCGGCTACGGACTGAGCGGCGGCAAGCAGTGGGAGATCCCGCTCGACGGCGAGATCTGCTGGGCGTCCCCGCATGTGACCGACGACGGCAAGACCGCGGTCCTCGTCCAGGACAAGAAGCCGACCAACGAGAAGTTCTCGGGCGGCCGCTGCACCGAGGTCGTCGCGCTCGACCTCAACAACGGCAAGAAGCTGTGGCAGCAGACCGCCAAGGGCAGTGACCGGGACGTCGCGTTCAGCGAAGTCACCGTCGGCAACGGCGATGTGGCCGCGGGCGGCATCGAGGGCGGTGCCGCGTGGTCGCTGGACGGCGGCAAGGAGCAGTGGAAGCCCAAGCCGGAGGACGACTGCAAGGACCAGGGTTACGGCGGCGGCAGCAAGCTCGTCGCGATCCGCCGCTGCGGTGACTACGAGCACCCGCAGCTGAAGGCGCAGACCCTCAAGCCGAACGGTGCCGTGCAGTCCGAGTTCAAGCTGCCGAACGGCATCGACGGTGCCAACGTCGTGTCGACCGACCCGCTGGTGATCGCCCTGCGGGCGGGCAGCGACCACTCGGCCACCGGCGCCTCGGACATCATCGCCGTGGACGACAGCGGCAAGGACGGCAAGCTGCGCAGCAAGGTGTCCACCGAGAACGGCAAGTACGCGCCGAAGTGCAGCTACACCAACGTCGAGAGCTGCAAGAACCTCGTCGTCGGCAAGGACACGCTCTACCTGCCGACCGCCGACCACCAGACCGGCAAGGCCGACGACATCGGGCGCGTCAACGAGATCGTCGCCTTCGACCTGGGCAGCGGCCAGCCGAAGGGCAAGGCCGACGGCCTGCTCAGCGCCACGATGTCCCCGGTGACTGTGGACAAGGACGGTGCCGTCATCGCCTACCGGACCGGCAGCTGGCGCTCCGGCGGCCAGGTCGTGCGCATCGATCCGAAGACGTTCAAGGCGGACGTGCTGCTGAAGAACCCGGCGGACACCTACCGGGTCGAGAGCCAGATCCTGCCCCAGTACGACTGGGTCGTGTGGAGCCGGAACCGGCTCTACCTCGGCAAGACCTATATCAGCGAGCCCAGCAAGGTCGACACGGACAAGAAGTACTTGGCGACGGTCTGGGGCAGCAACTGATCCTGATCGTTTGACGAGCGCTACCGGCCAAATCCCTGTTCATCGTGCGTACATGCCTGAACGATCCGTTTCAGACGCGAAGTACACATGAATGGCAGGGATTTCGGCATTCCGGGGGACTTCTCACCGGTAGGGGGCGCGGAACGTCGAACAAGCGTGTAGCTTCCGGAGGCAACAGGGCGACAAAGAGACGTAGCGACGTAGACGTGGAGACGTACGCGGCGACAGGGGGGCAGCGCATGGGCGTGCGGCTCATGGTGGTGGACGACCACCGTCTGCTGGCCGAGGCCCTTGCCTCGGCGTTGAAGCTGCGGGGGCACCGGGTGCTCGCCGCGGCGGCGCCGAGTGCGGGTGCGGCCGAGCTGGTGGTGAGCCGCGCGCCGGAGGTGTGTCTGCTGGGCACCTCGGCACCGGCGGAGCCCGGGGCCTTCGAGCCGGTGGTCAGGATCAAGCGGGAGCGGCCCCAGGTGGCCGTCGTGGTGCTGGGGCCGGTGCCGAGCCCGCTGGGGATCGCCGCCGCCTTCGCGGCCGGCGCCTCCGGCTATGTGCGGCACAACGAGCGCATCGAGGGCGTCGAGCGGGCGATGATGAAGGCCCGCGCGGGCGAGGCCGCGGTCGAACCGCAGCTGCTGCAGGGCGCGTTCACCGAGCTCCTCAACCCCGCGGCGCAGCCGGACGACGAGGGGGCCCGGCTGCTCCAGCTGCTCACCCCGCGCGAGGTCGAGGTGCTGGTGCGGGTCGCCGAGGGGGAGGACACCCGGCTGATCGCGGCGGGCATGGGCATAGCGCCCAGCACCGCGCGGACGCACGTCCAGCGGGTCCTGATGAAGCTGGGCGTGGGCTCCCGGCTGGAGGCCGCCGCCCTGGCCGCGCGCACCGGGCTGCTGGAGCGCGCCGCGAACGCCGCGGCCTCGCCGGCTACTCCCCGGCGGACGGTGGGGCGGCAGGGCGGAGTCTGAGCCACAGCAGGAAGCCGAGGCCGAGCGCGAGCATGCCCAGGCCCGTCCAGAGGTCGATGTTGATGCCCTGCGCCTTGTCCAGGTCCGCGTCGGAGGCCGCGATCCCGGCGCCGGTGAGCAGCACTCCGTAGACGGTGAACAGGCCGCCGATGACGAGGCGGATGTCGAAGAGCCGGTTCTTGCGGGTCATGGCATTCCTCGGAAGAAGAATCAGAAGAATCAGAAGAATCAGAAGGAGAAGGGGACGTAGCAGACCGCCGCGAGTACGACCGCGCTCCAGCCGAGCACGGCCGGCCTGCGGTACCAGACCTCGTCCTCGGCGTCCGGTCCGGTCAGCCGTGATGCGTAGACGAATCCGGTCAGTTCGGCGACCGGCCTGGGTCTGGTGGCGTACGACACCGCGATCATCACGACCGCTCCGACCACGAAGGCGACAATGGCGGAAACGAAGTTGGCGCCCTGGTCGGAGGGTATGGAGACCACGCCCTGCCGGTAGAGCCCGAAGTAGTTGACCATCGCGGCGACGGTGCCGGACAGCAGCCCCCAGAACCCGGCCGCGGCCGTGGCCCGCGTCCAGAACATGCCGATGATGAAGACGCAGAACAGCGGGACGTTGAAGAAGGAGAACAGCGTCTGGAGGTAGTTCATGATGTTGGAGAACGTGGACGCGATGAAGGCGGTCCCCATGCCCGCGAGCACACCGACCGCCGTCACCCGGCGCCCGGTCGCCAGGTAGTATGCGTCGTCGCGGCCCCGCTTGACGTAGGCGGCCCAAATATCGTTCGTGAACACGGTGTTGAAGGACGACACGTTGGCCGCCATGCCCGCCATGAACGCGGCGAGCAGTCCGGTGACCGCGAGGCCCAGCGCGCCGTTGGGCAGCAGGTCGCGCATGAGCACCGGTATCGCGTCGTTGTAGCTCAGCCCGCTGCCCGCCTTGCCCAGCGACGGTTCCATGACCAGGGCGATCAGCCCCGGCACCACAACGGCCAGGGGGATGAGCATCTTCGGGAACGCGGCGATCAGCGGTGTGCGGCGGGCCGCGCCGAGATCCTTGGCCGACAACGCCCGTTGCACCTCGGCGAAGTTGGTCGTCCAGTAGCCGAAGCTGAGCACGAAGCCCAGCCCGAGGACGATCGTCAGCCAGTTCGCGCCCAGCGCGTTGGCGTGGCCGACGCCCGTACCGCGCCAGGCGCTGAGGAAGCCGTCGCCGTGGGACGCGGAGACCTTGTCGGTCAGCCCGCCCCAGCCTCCGACGCGCTTCAGGCCGACGACCGTCAGCGGTATCAGCGCCGCGAGGATCACGAAGAACTGGAGCACCTCGTTGTAGATCGCGGAGGAGAGGCCGCCGAGCGTGATGTACGCGAGGACGAAGAAGCCCGCGACGACGATCGCCACCCACTGCGGCCAGCCCAGCAGCGCCTCGAGCACGATCGCCATCGCGTAGAGGTTGACGCCCGCGATCAGCACGGACGAGACGGCGAAGATGACCGACGACAGCAGGTGCGAGGACGGCCCGAAGCGGTGCAGCAGGAACTCCGGTACGGAGCGCACCTTCGAGCCGTAGTAGAAGGGCATCATCACCAGCCCCAGGAACACCATCGCGGGCACGGCGCCGATCCAGTACCAGTGCACCGTATAGGCCCCGTACTGGGCGCCGTTGGCGGCCATGCCCAGGATCTCGGTCGCCCCGAGGTTGGCGGCGACGAAGGCGAGACCGGTGATCCAGGCCGGCAGCGAGCGGCCGGAGAGGAAGAAGTCCAGGCTGGTGCGCACCGAGCGCCGGACGGCGAAGCCGATGCCCAGGACGACCGCGAAATAGATGCCGAGGATCGTGTAGTCGAGCCCGTTGACGGGGAGCCGGAGCCCCTCGGCCGGCTGGTGCATGAGGTCACCTCACACTCACTGTTGACCACTCACTGTTGACCGAGCTTGTTGGCTCATGATTCCTTGTGTTGGGTTGTGTGGGAAGGTGTGGTGAGGAGGCATCAGGAATGCGGAAGACCCTGACCCGTCTCGCGGACGGCCGTGAGCTGATCTACTACGACTCCCGCGGTGGCGTCGTGCGCGATGCCGCCGACACCCGGGCCCTCACGCCCTCCGGCACGGTCACCGAGCTCCGTCACGACCCTCTGCTCGGCGACACCGTCGCCATCGCCTCCCACCGCCAGGGACGCACCTACCATCCGCCGCCCGACGCCTGCCCGTTGTGCCCCTCGCGCGACGGCCGGCAGAGCGAAGTGCCCGCCGCGGACTACGAAGTCGCTGTTTTCGAGAACCGGTTCCCGGCTTTCGCCGGTGGTGCGGGACGCTGCGAGGTCGTCTGTTTCACCGCCGACCACAAGGCCTCGTTCGCCGATCTCGACGACGAGCGGATCGCGCTCGTGCTCGAGGCCTGGATCGACCGCACAGCACGACTCGGCGAACTCCCGGGCGTCGAGCAGGTCTTCTGTTTCGAGAACCGGGGCGCGGAAATCGGCGTCACTCTCGGCCACCCGCACGGCCAGATCTACGCCTATCCGTTCGTCACCCCGCGCACCGGACGGATGCTCGCCGCAGTGGCCGCTCATCGTCAACGCGCTGACGGACGCAACCTGTTCGACGACATCATCGCGCGTGAAGTGGACGACGGGTGCCGTGTCGTCCTCGCCGGTGAGCACTGGACCGCCTTCGTGCCGTACGCCGCCCACTGGCCGTACGAGGTGCACCTCTATCCGCGGCGCAGGGTGCCCGCGCTGCCGGAACTCGACGACGGGGCGCGCGCCGAGTTCCCGGCGGTCTACCGGGAGCTGCTCCGGCGCTTCGACCGGATCTTCGGACCGGGCCGGCCGCCGACCCCCTATGTCTCCGCCTGGCACCAGGCGCCGCCGCACCACCCGCTGAGGGGTGAATTCGCCCTGCATCTCGAGCTTTTCACCATTCGCCGTACTCCCGGCAAACTCAAGTTTCTCGCGGGTTCCGAATCTGGTATGAACGTCTTCGTCAACGACGTGCCGCCCGAGGCGGCGGCCGTGCGGTTGCGAGAGGTGGCGAGCGGATGAACGCAAGCAAGTGCCTGGTCACCGGCGGTGCCGGCTATGTCGGCAGCGTGGTCGCCGCGCATCTGCTGACCGCCGGACACTCCGTGACCGTGCTCGACGATCTCTCCACCGGCCACCGCGACAGCGTTCCGGACGGCGCGGAGTTCATCCAGGGGCGCGTTCAGGACGCCGCGCGCTGGCTGGATCCCTCCTACGACGCCGTTCTGCACTTCGCCGCCTTCTCCCAGGTGGGGGAGTCCGTCGCCCGCCCCGAGAAGTACTGGAGCAACAACGTCGGCGGCACCCTCGACCTGCTCGCCGCGATGCGCGGCGCCGACGTCCACACCCTCGTCTTCTCCTCCACCGCCGCCACCTACGGCGAGCCGGTCTCCGTCCCGCTCACCGAGACCGCCCCCACGGCTCCCACCAGCCCGTACGGCGCCTCCAAACTCGCCGTCGACCACATGATCGCCGGTGAGTGCGCGGCCCACGGCCTCGCCGCGGTCTCGCTGCGCTACTTCAACGTGGCCGGTGCACACGGCCGTTACGGCGAGCGGCACCTGCCCGAGTCGCACCTGATCCCGCTCGTGCTCCAGGTCGCCCTCGGTGAGCGCGAGGAGATCCTCGTCCACGGCGACGACTACCCCACCCCCGACGGCACCTGCGTGCGCGACTACATCCACGTCGCCGACCTCGCCGAGGCCCATCTGCTCGCCCTGGGCGCCGCCCGCTCCGGCGAGCACCTCGTGTGCAACCTCGGCAACGGCAACGGCTACTCCGTCCACGAGGTGATCGAGACCGCCCGCAAGGTCACCGGCCACCCCGTTCCCCAGCGCGCCGGGGAGCGCCGGGCGGGCGACCCGGCCGTGCTCGTCGCCTCCGCCGACCGGGCGCGCGAGCGCCTCGGCTGGCGACCCCGGCGCGGCGATCTGGCGGAGATCATCGCCGACGCCTGGGAGTTCGCGCGCCGCCCCGAGCAGCCGTGAAGCCGGCCGCCATGGCCTTCCGGGCCCTGTACGGCGCCGCCCCCGACGGGGTGTGGTCCGCGCCCGGCCGCGTCAACCTCATCGGCGAGCACACCGACTACAACGACGGCCACGTCCTGCCGCTCGCCCTCCCGCAGCGCACCTGGGCCGCCGCCAGGGCCCGCACCGACGGAGTGCTGCGCCTGCACTCCGCGCAGGCGGCCGGGGGCGTGACCGTCCTGCGCGTCGAGGAGCTCGCGCCGGGGGCGGTGCGGGGCTGGGCCGCGTACCCGGCCGGGGTCGCCTGGGCGCTGCGCGAGGCGGGGCTGTGCGCGGGCGGTGCCGATGTGCATGTGGAGAGCGAGGTGCCGGTGGGGGCGGGGCTGTCGTCCTCCGCCGCGCTGGAGGTCGCCACCGCGCTCGCCCTGACCGGGGCGCACGGGCTGACGGTGCCCCGCCCGGAGCTCGCCCGGCTGGCCCGGCACGCGGAGCACGCCTTCGCCGGGGTGCCCTGCGGGATCATGGACCAGATGGCCGCGGCCTGTTGCACCGAGAGCCACGCGCTCCACCTCGACACCCGCGACCTCAGCATGCGCTCCGTCCCCCTCCGCCTCGTCGCCCACGGCCTGCGGCTGCTGGTGGTCGACACCCGGGTCCGGCACACCCTGGCCGACGGCGCCTACGCCGCCCGGCGCGCGGGGTGCGAGGAGGCGGCGCGGGCGCTGGGCGTATGCGCCCTGCGTGACGTGCCGTACGACCAATTACCCGGTGCGCTGGAGGCATTGGAACCGCGGCTGCGGGGGCTGGTCCGGCACGTCGTCACGGAGAACCGGCGGGTCGGGGAGGTCGTCCGCCTGCTGGACGCCGGTGCCGTGCGCGAGATCGGGTCCCTGCTCATCGCCGGGCATGTCTCCCTGCGCGACGACTACGCGGTCTCGTGCCCCGAGCTCGACCTGGTGGTGACCGCGGCCTGCACGGCCGGCGCCCTGGGTGCCCGCATGACCGGTGCCGGTTTCGGCGGATCCGCGGTGGTGCTCCTGGACGAGTCCCGTTCGCGTGCTGTGACGGATGCGGTCAACGAGGCGTTTGCGTCGGCAGGTTATGCGGAGCCGTATGTCTTCGACACCGGATCGTTCAACCACCCGCAACGGACTTGTCGTTCACTGCCTCCACTGCCTCAATAGTGAACAGAAAGCACACCATAAACATCTGGGCCAAGCAGTTTTGCGATTCGGCTTCCGTTGTCGGACCCCGGCCGTACGCTGTGCTCAGCGCCGGTGGGGGCCGACGCTGATCAGGGGGCGAGACAGGCAGGTACGACGCCCGGGGTGGGGAAGTTGTTCGCACGGCGGCGGCCGTGCGCGTATGACGGCCCTGTGTTCGGGCGCCGTACCCGCACTGCCCGCCTCCCCGGATTTGGGGGTGGTTGTGGCACGTATTCGAGTACTGGTCGTCGACGACCACCGCATCTTCGCCGAGTCCCTGGCCGCCGCACTCGCGGCGGAGCAGGACGTGGACGTATCGGCGGCCGGCAGCGGGCCGGCGGCACTGCGCGCGCTGGAGCGCGCGGCGGTGGAGGGGCGTCGGTTCGACGTCCTGCTGATCGACGCCGATCTCGGCGCGGTGGGCACGGACGCGGCACGTGTGCCGGAGCAGCGCCGGGCGCCGGGCCAGGAGGCCCCGGGCCATGGCGAGGGGGCGGTGGTCGACGGGATCTCCCTGGTGGCCGGGGTGCGCACAGGGCACCCGGGCGTGCGGACGGTCGTGCTCGCCGAGCGCGACGACCCGCGCCGCGCGGCGGCGGCCCTCCAGGCGGGGGCCGGCGGCTGGGTCGCCAAGGACTGTTCCCTGTCGCGGCTGCTCGCGGTGATACGCGGCGTGCTGCGGGACGAGACCCATCTGCCGCCCGCTCTGCTGACGGGCGTGCTGCGGGAGCTGACCGCGGCGCGCAGGCACCGTACGGAGAGCGAGCGTCTCGTGGAGTCGCTGACCCCGCGCGAGCGGGAGGTGCTGCGCTGCATGGTGGCGGGCCTCGGCCGCAAGGCCGTCGCCGAGCGGCTCTACCTCTCCCCGCACACGGTCCGTACGCACATGCAGAACGTGCTGGGCAAGCTCGGTGTGCACTCCACGCTGGCCGCGGTGGCGCTGGCCCGGCGGGCCGGGGTGGGCCCGGTGGACCTAGCCGGGGAGGTTGTCGAACGGGGCGGTCAACTGGCGTAGCAGCGCGGCGAGTTCCTGGCGCTGTGCCGTGGAGAGCTCGGCGAGGATCGCGCGTTCCTGGTCGAGCAGCCCGGCGAGCGCCTGATCCGCGCGGTCCTGGCCCTCCGGCGTGAGGCGCACCAGCACACCGCGCCGGTCGTGCGGATCGGGCTCCCGCTCGACCAGCCCCTTCTTGGCGAGCCGGTCGATGCGGTTGGTCATGGTGCCCGAGGTGACCAGTGTCTGGGTGAGCAACTGGCCGGGGGAGAGCTGATAGGGCACCCCCGCCCTGCGCAGGGCGGTCAGGACGTCGAACTCCCAGGGCTCGAGCTCGTGCTCGGCGAACGCGATGCGCCGGGCACGGTCGAGGTGGCGGGCGAGCCTGCTGATGCGGCTCAGCACCTCGAGTGGTTCCACGTCGAGGTCAGGGCGCTCCCGGCGCCAAGCCGCGACCAGCCGATCGACCTCGTCCTCCATGCAGTGATTGTAATGGGTCTGTCGACATGAAGTCTCTTGACGTCGAGATAAATTGGGGAGGATGCTGGCCGGAGATCGAGGAATCGACAGGAGGATCCGCCATGCACCGCAGCCCCACCTGGGACCCGCAGCAATACCTCCAGCACAACGACCACCGGACACGACCGTTCCGCGACCTGCTGGCCCGCGTCCCCGAACCGCCCGTACGGGGACGGCCCGTGCGCATCGCCGACCTCGGCTGCGGGCCCGGCAACAGCACCGCCGTGGTCGCCGAGCGGTGGCCCGAGGCGCGGATCACCGGGCTCGACAACTCCGCGGAGATGCTGAGCGAGGCGACGGAGTCGGTGGGGCAGGAGGGGATCGAGTTCGCCTACGCGGACCTCACGGACTGGGCCGCGCCCGCCGAGTCGTTCGACGTGATCGTCTCCAACGCGGCGTTCCAGTGGGTGCCGAATCATGTCGATTCGTTCAAGACGTGGACGGACGCGCTGGTGCCCGGCGGCACGCTCGCGTTCCAGGTGCCGGGCAACTTCGATGCGCCGTCGCATGCGTTGATGCGGGAGCTGTGCGGCAGCGCGCGGTGGCGCGGGCGGCTGGGGGGAATTCTGCGGGGGGCCGATTCGATTCTCGCCCCCGCGGAGTATTTGAGCCGGCTCGCGGATCTGGGGTGTGCGGTGGATGCGTGGGAGACCACGTATGTGCACCAGTTGGCGGGGGAGGACCCCGTGCTGGACTGGGTCAAGGGGACGGGGCTGCGGCCGGTGCTGGATGCGCTTGCGGATGATCCGGCCGCGTTGGAGGAGTTCCTCGCCGGGTACCGTGCCCTGCTGCGCGAGGCGTATCCGCGAGGCCCGCACGGCACGTTGTTCCCGTTCCGGAGGGTGTTCGTGGTGGCCGTGAGGAAGTGAGCCCCTGTCCCGCCCTTTCACCGTTTCTTCCGGGGGCAAGCCCCCGGGCCCCCGAAACCGCGCTCCGCGCGGTTGTCCTCAAACGCCGGACGGGCTGACTTGTAGCCTGTCCGGCGATTGAGGACGAGCGGCGAAGCCGCGACAGGGGGTCTGGGGCGCAGCCCCAGGAAACCGGACACGCCGGTCAGGACCGGCGGTGTCCTATCAGCCGCGGCTTCGGCTCCAGGCCGTGCAGGCCATGCCAGGCGAGGTTGACCAAATGGGCAGCCACCTCGGACTTCTTCGGCTTGCGGACGTCGAGCCACCACTGGCCCGTGAGGGCCACCATGCCGACCAGGGCCTGGGCGTAGAGCGGGGCGAGCTTGGGGTCGAAGCCGCGGGCCTTGAACTCCAGGCCCAGGATGTCCTCGACCTGGGTGGCGATGTCGCTGATGAGCGAGGCGAACGTGCCGGTGGACTGGGCCACCGGGGAGTCACGGACCAGGATGCGGAAGCCGTCCGTGTAGGTCTCGATGTAGTCGAGCAGGGCGAACGCGGCCTGCTCGAGCAGCTCGCGGGGATGGCCCGCGGTGAGGGCGCCCGTCACCATGTCGAGGAGCTGGCGCATCTCGCGGTCCACCACGACCGCGTAGAGCCCCTCCTTGCCCCCGAAGTGCTCGTACACCACCGGCTTGGAGACCCCGGCCTTGGCCGCGATCTCCTCCACCGACGTGCCCTCGAATCCCCGCTCCGCGAACAGTGTGCGACCGACGTCCAGCAGCTGTTCCCGGCGCTCGGCGCCGGTCATCCGCACCCTGCGGGTACGCCTGCTCCCTGGGGAGGGGGTCAGTTCCTTCTTGCCGTTGGTCTTGCCGTCGATCGCCACGCCGTCAATCATGCCGCGTGTGCGGCACCCTCCCTTTCCTGCTTGGTGCGCCGTGCATCGATCCGGCTCTCGGTGGGCCAGCGCACGTCGTACGCCCAGCCTGCCAGCTCGAACCAGCGGATGAGGCGGGCGCTGGAGTCCACCTGTCCCCGGAGCACACCGTGCCGTGCCGAGGTCGGGTCGGCGTGGTGGAGGTTGTGCCAGGACTCACCGCAGGAGAGCACCGCCAGCCACCACACATTGCCCGAGCGGTCGCGCGACTTGAACGGGCGCTTGCCGACCGCGTGGCAGATCGAGTTGATCGACCAGGTCACGTGGTGCAGCAGCGCCACCCGGACCAGCGAGCCCCAGAAGAAGGCCGTCACCGCGCCCTGCCAGGACCAGGTCACCAGCCCGCCGACCACCGGCGGGATCAGCAGCGAGACGACCGTCCACATCGCGAACTGGCGGGAGATCGCGCGGATGTCCGGGTCCTTGATCAGATCCGGCGCGTACTTGTGCTGCGGGGTCTGCTCCTCGTCGAACATCCAGCCGATGTGCGCCCACCACAGGCCCTTCATCAGGGCCGGGACGGTCTCGCCGAACCGCCAGGGGGAGTGCGGGTCGCCCTCGGCGTCGGAGAACTTGTGGTGCTTGCGGTGGTCGGCCACCCACCGCACCACCGGTCCCTCGACCGCCAGGGAACCCATGATCGCGAGCGCGATCCGCAACGGCCGCTTGGCCTTGAACGAACCGTGTGTGAAATAGCGGTGAAAACCGATCGTGATGCCGTGGCAGCCGATGAAGTACATCGCGGCCATCAGACCCAGATCCAGCCAGCTCACCCCCCAGCCCCAGGCGAGCGGAACCGCGGCCAGCAGAGCGACGAAGGGGACGGTGATGAACAGCAGGAGCGTGATCTGCTCGATCGAACGCTTGCTGTCGCCACCCAGCGTGGCGGAAAGGAGATCGGCCTCCTGGGCCTTCGGCGCGTCTTCGAGCACGTCGGGGCTTGCAGTCATGGGTTCCCTCATGGGGGTCGGGGGCATTGGCTACGGGAGCATATTGGCTACGGTTCCGTAACCTACGGCATCGTAAGTATGGCAGGGCCCGGGCCCGGGGCAAGAGGGCTGCGGGACGCGTCGGGCGGCGACCTATGCTGGTGCTCGTCGGACAGCGCGGTCCGCCACCCCTCCAGTACGTGCTCGAACCACCGCAAGGAGCCGCACCTGTGAGCAGTGCCGACCCCACCCCCGCCGCGGTCCAGAGCGACGGCGAAGCACAGCGCAGCGCCGCCCTGCGCGCGGACATCCGCCGCCTCGGCGATCTCCTCGGCGAGACGCTCGTCCGTCAGGAGGGTGACGAGCTCCTGGCCCTGGTGGAGCAGGTGCGCGCGCTGACCCGTACGGACGGCGAGGCCGCCGCCGCGCTGCTCGGCGGCACCGACCCGCAGACGGCCGCCAAGCTCGTCCGGGCCTTTTCCACCTACTTCCATCTGGCCAACATCACCGAGCAGGTGCACCGGGGCCGCGAGCTGCGCGCCAAGCGCGACGCGGAGGGCTCGATCCTGGCCCGTACCGCGGACGAGCTGAAGGACGCCGACCCCGAGCACCTCGAGCAGACCGTCCGGCACCTCGGCGTGCGCCCCGTCTTCACCGCGCACCCCACCGAGGCCGCACGGCGCAGCGTCCTCAACAAGCTCCTGCGCATTGCCGAGTTGCTGGACGCGCCGGCCAACGGCGAGGCGGACAAGCGCCGTACGGATCTGCGTCTGGCCGAGAACATCGACCTGCTGTGGCAGACCGACGAGCTGCGCGTGGCCCGGCCCGAGCCCACCGACGAGGCCCGCAACGCCATTTACTACCTCGACGAGCTGCACGCCGGTGCCGTCGGCGACGTCCTCGAGGACCTCGCCGCCGAGCTCGACCGCGTGGGCGTCCCGCTGCCCGCCGCCACCCGCCCGCTGACCTTCGGCACCTGGATCGGCGGCGACCGCGACGGCAACCCGAACGTCACCCCCCAGGTCACCTGGGACGTGCTGATCCTCCAGCACGAGCACGGCATCACCGACGCCCTCGAGCTCGTCGACAAGCTGCGCGTGGCCCTGTCCAACTCGATCCGCAACAGCGGTGCCACCGAGGAGCTGCTCGTCTCGCTGCAGAGCGATCTCGAGCGCCTGCCCGAGATCAGCCCCCGCTACAAGCGGCTCAACGCCGAGGAGCCGTACCGGCTCAAGGCCACGTGCGTCCGGCAGAAGCTCATCAACACCCGGGACCGCCTGGCCCGCAACACCCCGCACCACGAGGGCCGCGACTACCTCGGCACCGGTGACCTGCTCGCCGACCTCCAGCTCATCCAGGACTCCCTGCGCGCCCACCGCGGCGGGCTCATCGCCGACGGCCGGGTCGAGCGTGTCCTGCGCACCCTCGCCGCCTTCGGCCTGCACCTGGCCACCATGGACGTGCGCGAGCACGCCGAGGCCCACCACCACGCCCTCGGCCAGCTCTTCGACCGGCTCGGCGAGGAGTCCTGGCGCTACACCGACATGCCGCGCGAGTACCGCCGCAAGCTCCTCGCCAAGGAGCTGCGCTCCCGGCGTCCGCTCGCGCCCAGCCCCGCGCCGCTGGACGCGGCCGGCGCCAAGACCCTCGGCGTCTTCCACACCATCGGCGAGGCACTGGCCCGCTTCGGGCCCGAGGCGATCGAGTCGTACATCATCTCCATGTGCCAGGGCGCCGACGACGTCTTCGCCGCCACCGTCCTCGCCCGCGAGGCCGGGCTCGTGGACCTGCACGCGGGCTGGGCGAAGATCGGCATCGTCCCGCTGCTGGAGACCACCGACGAGCTCAAGGAAGCCGACCGGATCCTCGGCGACATGCTCTCCGACCCCTCCTACCGGCGTCTCGTCGCGCTGCGCGGCGACGTCCAGGAGGTCATGCTCGGCTACTCGGACTCGTCCAAGTTCGGCGGCATCACCACCAGCCAGTGGGAGATCCACCGCGCCCAGCGCCGGCTGCGCGACGTGGCCCACCGGCACGGCGTGCGGCTGCGGCTCTTCCACGGCCGCGGCGGCACCGTGGGCCGCGGCGGCGGCCCCACCCACGACGCCATCCTGGCCCAGCCGTGGGGCACCCTCGACGGTGAGATCAAGGTCACCGAGCAGGGCGAGGTCATCTCCGACAAGTACCTCATCCCGGCCCTCGCCCGGGAGAACCTCGAGCTGACCGTCGCGGCCACGCTCCAGGCCTCCGCGCTGCACACCGCGCCGCGCCAGTCCGACGAGGCGCTCGCCCGCTGGGACGCCGCCATGGACACCGTCTCCGACGCGGCGCACGGCGCGTACCGGGCGCTGGTGGAGGACCCGGACCTGCCCGCGTACTTCTTCGCCTCCACCCCCGTCGACCAGCTCGCCGAGCTCCACCTCGGCTCGCGGCCCTCCCGCCGGCCCGACTCCGGCGCCGGGCTCGACGGACTGCGGGCGATCCCCTGGGTGTTCGGCTGGACCCAGTCCCGGCAGATCGTCCCCGGCTGGTTCGGCGTGGGCTCCGGGCTCAGGGCGGCGCGCGAGGCGGGTCTCGACACCGTCCTGGACGAGATGCACGAGAGCTGGCACTTCTTCCGGAACTTCCTGTCCAACGTCGAGATGACGCTGGCCAAGACGGACCTGCGGATCGCCCAGCACTACGTCGACACGCTCGTGCCCCACGAGCTGCGGCACGTCTTCGACGCGATCAAGGCCGAGCACGAGCTGACCGTGCAGGAGGTGCTGCGCATCACCGGCGAGCGCGAACTCCTCGACGCCAGCCCGGTGCTGCGGCAGACGTTCCACATCCGGGACGCCTACCTGGACCCGATCTCCTACCTCCAGGTGACCCTGCTGCACCGCCAGCGGCAGGCCGCGGAGCGGGGCGGGAACCCCGACCCGCTGCTCGCCCGCGCGCTGCTGCTGACGGTCAACGGCGTCGCGGCCGGCCTGCGCAACACGGGCTGACACGCGAACGCGGACGGGTCCGGGGCGACGGCCCCGGGCCCGTCAGGTGTTGTACGTGTTCTGCGCCCGCTCGAGGCCCTCGAGGACCAGCGCCTCGACCGCGTCGGCGGCCCGGTCCACCTGGTAGTCGAGCTCCTTGCGCTCGGTGGACGAGAAGTCCTTGAGGACGAAGTCCGCGACCTGCATCCGCCCCGGCGGACGCCCGATCCCGAACCGCACCCGGCAGTAGTCGGGGCCCAGCGCCTTGGTGATGGACTTCAGGCCGTTGTGCCCGTTGTCGCCGCCGCCCAGCTTCAGGCGCAGCGTGCCGTAGTCGATGTCGAGCTCGTCGTGCACCGCGATGATCCGCTCGGCCGGGACCTTGTAGAAGTCCCGCAGCGCCGTCGTCGGGCCGCCCGACAGGTTCATGAACGACATCGGCTTGGCGACCACCACGCGCCGGCCCGAGGGGCCCGGTGCGCCCAGGCGTCCCTCGACGACCTGTGCCCGTGCCTTGTGCGCCTTGAACTTGGCGCCCATCCGCTCCGCGAGCAGGTCCGCGACCATGAAGCCCACGTTGTGGCGGTTGCCCGCGTACTCGGGCCCGGGGTTGCCCAGCCCCACGATCAGCCAGGGGCTCGCGCTCGTGCCCTCCGTCATCCGCATACCTCCTTCATACAGCCGACCGCCGTCCTGCTCCGGTGGAGCGGGACGGCGGTCGGGTGGAAAAGTCCGGGGCTCAGGCCTCGGCGCCCTCGCCCTTGACGACCAGCAGGTCGGCGTGGACCAGGAAGCCCTTCAGCGGGTCGCGCTGGATCTGCTTGGGGACGACGCGCTCGTTGCGGCCCTCGATGTCGAGCGCCAGGACCGGGTTGGAGGTCTTCAGCGCCAGCATCAGGTCGTGGCCCGGCAGGGTCACGTGAACCGGCTCGGTGCCCTGGCCGTAGATGACGGCGGGAACCTGGTGGGCGGCACGGGCACGGCGGGCGAAGCCCTTGCCGAAGTCGGTGCGGATGGCGGCGGTGAGCTTGAACTCGGCCATGGTGCGCTCCTCGGAGTCACTGTGTGTGGGCGGACTGGTTACCCGGCCCACGACAGGCCTGCTACGAAGAGCGCGTCGATAACGGACCGCCGTACGGATATACGTACGGCCTCCCTCGCCGAGCAACTCGAGGAGTTTACCCGGCGGGGAGGCCGCAGCAGAAATCGATCAGGCGGAGACCGTCAGGCCTGCTCGTCGAAGAGGCTCGTCACCGAACCGTCCTCGAACACCTCGCGCACCGCGCGGGCGATCGTCGGCGCGATCGACAGCACCGTGATCTTGTCGAGCTCGAGCTCGTTCGGCGTCGGCAGGGTGTTGGTGAAGATGAACTCGCTGACCTTGGAGTTCTTCAGCCGGTCCGCGGCCGGGCCGGAGAGCACACCGTGCGTGGCGGTCACGATGACGTCCGCGGCGCCGTGCGCGTACAGCGCGTCGGCGGCGGCGCAGATCGTGCCACCGGTGTCGATCATGTCGTCCACCAGTACGCAGACACGATCCTTCACGTCACCGACGACCTCGTGCACGGTGACCTGGTTCGCGACGTCCTTGTCACGGCGCTTGTGGACGATCGCCAGCGGCGCGCCCAGCCGGTCGCACCAGCGGTCGGCGACGCGCACGCGGCCGGCGTCCGGGGACACGACCGTCAGCTTGCTGCGGTCGACCTTCGCGCCCACGTAGTCCGCGAGGACCGGCAGCGCGAACAGGTGGTCCACCGGGCCGTCGAAGAAGCCCTGGATCTGGTCGGTGTGCAGGTCGACGGTGAGGATGCGGTCGGCGCCCGCCGTCTTGAACAGGTCCGCGATCAGGCGGGCCGAGATCGGCTCACGGCCGCGGTGCTTCTTGTCCTGACGCGCATAGCCGTAGAACGGCACGATCACGGTGATGCTCGCGGCGGAGGCCCGCTTCAGAGCATCGAGCATGATCAGCTGTTCCATGATCCACTTGTTGATGGGAGCCGTGTGGCTCTGCATCAGGAAGCAGTCCGCGCCGCGCGCCGACTCCTGGAAGCGGACGTAGATCTCGCCGTTGGCGAAGTCGAAGGCCTTGGTCGGGACCAGGTCGACGCCCAGCTGGTGCGCGACCTCCTCGGCAAGCTCGGGGTGGGCGCGGCCGGAGAAGAGCATCAGCTTCTTCTCGCCGGTCGTCTTGAACCCGGTCACAGCACAGTCTCCTTGGATGTCGCTTTGTGTGCGCTTATCACGGTACGCCCCGCGCGGGGTGCCCGTTTCACGGTCACTGCTCTGAGTCGTGCTTCTCAAGGGCCTCGGAAGCGGCCTGCGCGGCCGCGCTTCCCGGACGCTTCCGGGCCACCCAACCCTCGATATTCCGCTGCTGGCCGCGTGCGACGGCGAGCGAACCCGGGGGTACGTCCTTCGTGATGACCGAGCCCGCGGCGGTGTAGGAACCGTCCCCGACCGTGACAGGAGCCACAAACATGTTGTCCGATCCGGTCCGGCAGTGGGAGCCGATGGTCGTGTGGTGCTTGGCCACACCGTCGTAGTTCACGAAGACGCTCGCGGCACCGATGTTGGTGTGGTCGCCGATGGTCGCGTCCCCCACGTACGACAGGTGCGGCACCTTGGTGCCCTCGCCGACCTCGGCGTTCTTCATCTCGACATAGGCGCCGGCCTTGGACTTCCGGCCGAGCCTGGTGCCGGGGCGCAGGTAGGCGAACGGGCCGACGTTCGCGCCCTCGCCGATCACGGCGCTGTCCGCCACGGTGTTGTCGACCCGGGCGCCCGCGGCGACCGTCGTGTCCTTCAGGCGGGTGTTCGGGCCGACCTCCGCGCCGGTGGCGATGTGCGTGGCGCCCAGCAACTGGGTGCCCGGGTGCACCAGGGCGTCCCGCTCGAAGGTCACCGTCACGTCGACCCACGTGGTCGCCGGGTCCACCACCGTGACGCCGTCCATCATCGCGGCGTGCAGCAGGCGCTCGTTGAGCATCCTGCGGGCCTCGGAGAGCTGGACGCGGTTGTTGATGCCCACGATCTCCCGGTGGTCGGCGGCGACCGCCGCGCCCACGCGGTGCCCGGCCTCGCGCAGGATGCCGAGGACGTCCGTCAGGTACTCCTCGCCCTGGCTGTTGTCCGTACGGACCTTGCCGAGCGCGTCGGCCAGCAGCTGCGCGTCGAACGCGAACACACCGGAGTTGATCTCCCGGATCGCGCGCTGCTCGTCGGTGGCGTCCTTGTGCTCCACGATCGCGGTCACCGCGCCCGAGGCGTCGCGGACGATGCGGCCGTAGCCGGTGGAGTCCGGCACCTCGGCGGTCAGCACCGTCACGGCGTTGCCGTCGGCGGCGTGCGCGGCGGCGAGGCGCCCGAGGGTCTCGCCGGTGAGCAGCGGGGTGTCACCGCACACGACGATCACCGTGCCGTCGAGGGCGATGCCGCTGCCGGAGAGCTCCTCGAGGCCCATGCGCACGGCGTGGCCGGTGCCGCGCTGCTCCTCCTGCACGGCCGTGCGGACGCCCGGGTCGATCTCGGCCAGGTGACCGGTGACCTGCTCGCGGGCGTGCCCGACGATCACCACGAGGTGCTCCGGCTCCAGCTCGCGCGAGGCGGCGACGACGTGCCCGACGAGGGAGCGGCCGCAGATCGCGTGCAGAACCTTGGGTGTGGCCGACTTCATGCGGGTGCCCTCACCCGCTGCGAGAACGACGACGGCTGCCGGGCGGTTGGCGCTCACGGGTGTGCCCTTCGGCTTCGGGATTACGAGGGGGTGGACACCCGCAGGATACCGGGGCGTAGGGGAGCGGGAACGCGGAAGGGCCCCGACCAGGAGGTCAGGGCCCTTGATAGGTGCTCCCGGGGAAGGAATCGAACCCTCATTCAATGGACCAAAACCATTTGTCCTGCCATTAGACGACCCGGGATGGTTCGTCCGTCATACCCGATTTCTTGATCGGCCCGACGTGCAGGCACCACTATGCCGTACGCCCGGCCCCGGGCGCGACGGTGCGGGGCGGGGTCTTACGCCTTCGCTTCTGTTTCTGCCGTTTGAGTGCCGCTGTCATTTTTTGAAAATCGGCTGGCCCCCCACCCGTAGTCTGGTTGGTATGACCACAACGGGGGCAGTCACGGACGCGGGTGCGCGAGGCGCACCCGCGGGGCCGTGGTGGTGGGCCAGGCCGCGGAGCCTGGCGCTGGATGTCGTGCTGGCGCTGGCATCGGCGCTCGAGTGCATGCTCGAGGGCATTTCCTTCGCCAGAGAAGTGGCGCTCCCGGCCGAGCTGGGGGGCCTGTTCGGGGTGCTGGTGGGGACCTCGCTGCTGCTCAGGCAGCGGTGGCCGGTCGCCGTGGTGCTGATCTCGATCGCGGTCACCCCGGCGGAGATGGGCTTCCTGCTGGGGCTCGTCGGTCTGTACACGCTGGCCGCGTCGGACGTGCCGCGCCGGATCATCGTCGTCCTCTCCTCCGCCTCGCTGGCGGGGACCTTCATCGTCACCTCCGCGCGCTTCCACCACGACATGACGCAGACCGGCTACCGGCCCGGCCTCTGGGTGGTCGTGCTGTTCTCGGTCGTCATGGCGCTGGGCCTGACCGCGCCGCCGGTGCTGCTCGGCCTGTACGTGGGCGCCCGCCGCCGCCTGGTCGAGAGCCTGCGCGAGCGCGCCGACGGCCTGGAGCGAGAGCTGTCGCTGCTGGCCGACCGCGCGGAGGAACGGGCCGAGTGGGCCCGTAACGAGGAGCGCACCCGCATCGCCCGCGAGATGCACGACGTGGTGGCCCACCGGGTGTCGCTGATGGTGGTCCACGCGGCGGCGCTCCAGGCGGTCGCGCTCAAGGACCCCGAGAAGGCCTCGCGGAACGCGGCCCTGGTCGGCGACATGGGCCGGCAGGCTCTCACGGAGCTGCGGGAGATGCTGGGCGTCCTGCGCACCAAGCCGGACGGCACGACGGCCGAGCCCGGCGGCGCGAAGGAGCCCGATCGGCTGGCGGCGGTCGCCGCGGTGGCCTCGGCGCGCGTACGCGCGGCCGGCGACGGGCCCGAAGGGCCGTGCCTGGCGGAGCTGGAGGGGCTGGTGGGCCAGTCCCGGGAGGCCGGGATGGCCGTGGAGCTGTCCGTCGAGGGGGAGCAGCGCTCGTACGCGCCGCGCGTGGAGCGCACGGCGTACCGCGTGGTGCAGGAGGCGCTGACGAACGTCCACAAGCACGCCCCGGGCGCGAAGGCGAGGGTGCGGGTGGCGCACCGCGAGGCGGAGGTCGCGCTCCAGGTGGAGAACGGCCCGCCGGACGGCGGCACGGACGCCGGGCTGCCGAGCGGCGGCAACGGCCTGGTGGGGATGAAGGAGCGGGTCACCGCGCTCGGCGGGGCGTTTGTGTCGGGGCCCACGGACGCGGGGGGCTTCCGGGTGTCGGCGGTGATCCCCGACCTCGGGGCCCGGGACAGAGCGGACGCGGCGTAACACGCGTCAGTGCCCTCCCGCTGCGAGGCGGGAGGGCCGGGTGCCGCTGATGAGGGTGCCTATCGCGTGGTCGATGTCGGAGCCGAGGTACCAGTCACCGGTGTGGTCGAGGCTGTAGACCCGGCCGTGGGTGTCGATGGTGAGCAGGGCCTGCCCGTCGAGCTCCTGGCCGAGCGGGCACACCTCGGCACCGAGCGCGCGCCCCAGGTCGGCCACGGTGCGGGCGAGGTGGAGGCCGTGCAGGGGGTCGATGTGGAACGGCGTGGGGGCGATGTGCCGGCCGGGACCGGGGCCCGCGATGTGCAGGCCGCCGAACTCGGCCCAGGCCTCGACGGCGGCGGGGAAGACGGTGTGCCGGTGGCCCGCGGGCGAGGTGTGGGCGCGCAGGGCGTCGGCCCACTTCTCGGCGGTCTTGATGTCCCAGCGGCCGGGCTGCCAGCCGGCCTCGCGCAGGGCGGCGTCGACGGCGACGGGGAAGCGGGTGGCGGCGGTGCGGTCGAAAGCGCGCATGGATGGTCAGCCCCTGCCTTGGGCTGTGGTGGGGTCGATGGCGCGGACGCCGAAGTGGGCGAGCAGGGCGGTGCAGGAGCGGCACGGGGCGGCGTAGGCGCCGTGCCGGGGGTCGCCGTCCTCGCGGATGTGCCGGGCGGTGAGCTTGGCCTGCTTCAGGGCACGGCGGGCCTCGCCGTGGGTGAGGGGCTTGCGGGAGGCGCGCTTGCTGCGGCCGGCTTCGTGGGTCGTGAGGAAGCGGGTGAGCAGTACGGCCTCGGGGCAGCGGCCGGTGAAGCGTTCGCGGCGCTCGCTGGTGAGGGTGTCGAGGAAGTCCTGGACAAGGGGGTGCAGGACGGGCGGTTGTTCGGACTTGCCGGCGGTACAGGTGAGCGTGTTGCCGCGTACGGACAGCGCGGCGGCGACGGCGGGCAGGATGCCGTCGCGTCTGTGCAGCAGTGCGGGCGGCCGGTCGGTGTCCTCGGTGGAGCTCCAGCTGAGTCGGGGGTCGCCGGGCGCGACAGTGGTGTCGTCGGGGCCGACGTTTTCGGTCCCCTCGCCCAGCGGCGGTCGGTCCTGAGTCGTGTGCATGGTGGTTCTTCCCTCCCGTGCAATCCCCCTGTTGCGGAGATCAGCCTGCCAAATGCGGTGGTGGGAGTGGAAGGCAGGTCGGTGTTGCGTGGGTCTGGTGTGTCTTCTGGGTGCCGCGGAGATGTGAGGTATCGCACGGGGGTGAGTGGCCCGGCGCGAGCGGCCGGGACCCTGTCTTGCGTCATTGCATAGGCTGTCGGTCACCATGTTCCCGGCCGGAAGGTCCGGGTCTTAAGGAGCACAGCCAGCCAGCAGGGGGCATCCGCCATGACGACAGGTCGGCTCGGGCAGCAGGCCGCGCCACCGAACAAGGCCTACGCCGGGCAGGTCGTGCACTTCCCGGATCCGGTCCGGCACAGCCGCTACCCCAAGGGGGTGCGGATGGACGAGGACGGTTACCCGGACTTCTCGCCGTACGCCCGCGCGGCCGCCGAGATCGCGGAACCGCCGGAGGGCTTCGGGGTCGACGAACTGCGGCTCACCGACTACGTGTCCGCCAACGCGGCCCTGCACGCGGCGGGACACGAGCTGTGGGCGAGCCTGCCGCCGGTGGCGACGCCGCACGGCTGGACCTGGCACCACGTGGCGGGCACCCGGCGGCTCGAGCTGGTCCCCACCGAGGTCAAGGCGCTGCTGCGGCACCACGCCGGTCTGGCGACGGCGGCCGTGGACCAGGACAAGCGGGGCACCCGCCCGCTCCAGGAGACCCGGCCGGTGCACTTCACGCTCCCGCAGCGGGACTTGGCGGCCTCCGAGGAGCAGGTCCGCGGGGTCGAGGAGGACCTCGGCTACCGGCTGCCCGGCGCGTACCGGGACTTCCTCAAGGCCGCGGGCGGCTGCGCCCCGGTGGGCGCCGCGCTGGACGCGGAGCTGGGACTGCTGCTGGACCAGCCGTTCTTCACGGTGCGCGAGGCGGCGGCGGTCAACGACCTCGTCTACGTCAACAAGTGCCTGCGCGACCACTTCACCAAGGACTACCTCGGGGTGGCCTTCGTCCAGGGCGGCGTGCTCGTGGTCAAGGTGAAGGGCGAGGCCACCGGTTCGGTGTGGTTCTGCCCGTACGACGACGCCCGCGACCGCGACGGCTGGACGGTGCAGGAGAGGGTGGAGCGGCTGCTGCTGCCCTGTGGTGAGGACTTCGACGTGTTCCTGTCCCGGCTGGCCGGCGGCCCGCCGGAGCTGGAGACCGTGGCGAATCTGATGGTCGACGGCGGCTTCGCGTACGCCGTCCCGGTGGAGGGGTGAGCGCGGTGGTGACCTTCGCGCAGGCTCAGGAGCGCGCGGAGCGCTGGGTCAACGGTGATGTCCCGGCGGCTCTGCACCGCGAGGTGAAGGTACGGGAGTTCGACCTGGGCTTCGTGGCCTGGGCCGAGGACCGTGAGGGGGCTCCGGCGTCCGACGGCGGCCGGACCCGGCTGGTGATCGCCCGGGACAGCGGCGAGACGACGCTGTGGCCGGGGCTGCCGGTGGGCGAGGTGATCCGGCGGTACGAGGAGGAGTACGGAGCCGTGGAGGAAACGGCACCGGCGGCGGACACGCCGCCGCGGAGGCTGGACCTGGAGGCGACGTCCTTCCTGCTGAGCCCGCCGCAGTGGCTGCAGGACGCGGCGGACGCGATGGGCATCCCCGACCGCAAGGCGGAAGCGGCTTCCGCCAAGGCGGAGGGCAAGGACGAGCCGAAGCCCGAGCCTGCGCCTGCGCCTGTATCTGCGCCCGAGCCCGAGCCTGAGCCTGAGCCCGCGCCTGTGCCTGCGCAGACGTGGCCGGGCGAGGACGCGAACGAGCAGGAGGGCGAGGGTGAGCGCGAGGGCGAGCCGTCCCCCGGCCTGCCCGCGACGCAGCTCGCGCCGGCGCTGTCGGGCTCGGACGACGACGACCGCCCGGCCCCGGGCGTACGGGCGGACGCCCGGACCGAGTTGATGCCGAAGGGCAGCGCGCTGCCGCCGACGGCTGTTGCTCCTGCGATCGAGGGGCTGGATATCCCGGGTGTGCCTGGCGCGCCGAAGGTGCCGGGTGTGCCTGCGCCGCCCGCGCCCCCCGCTGCGAACACCCCACCCGCGGCACCTCCCGCGCCCCCCGCTGCCCCCAATGCACCCGCTGCGTCTGGCGGTTCGGGCTCGGGTGCGCAGGATGCGTACGCGGCGACGATGCTGGCCCACCCCGGTGGCCCGGGTGCCCCCGTGCCGCCCGGCCCTCCGGGCGCCCCCGGCACCCCCAACGCCTCCGGCGACGCGTACGCGGCCACGATGCTCGCGAAGCCCGGCCCCTCGGGCCCCGCGGGCCGCCAGGCAGGCCCGGGTGTGCCCCCGCCGCCGGCGCCTCCGGCCGCCCCCAAGGCGCCTGCCGCGTCCGGTGGTTCGGGCTCGGGTGCGCAGGATGCGTACGCGGCGACGATGCTGGCCCACCCCGGCGGCCCGGGTGCCCCCGTGCCGCCCGGCTCTCCGGCCGCCTCCGGCGTTCCCGCGCCTCCCGCGCCCCCTGGCGGGTACGGCTACCCGCAGGCCCCCGCCGGTGTGCCGACGGTCGGCCCCGGCTACATGGCCGTCCTGCGCTACCGCGCGCCCGACGGCTCGGAGCAGCAGATCATCCGCCGCAGCGCGCTCGGCACGCCGCACCCGGAGTGGCAGATACTGCACGAGCTGCGGACGATGAACGTGCCGCCGCAGCAGGTGCTCGAGCTGCACACGGAGCTGGAGTCGTGCGACCTGCCGGGCGGCTACTGCGCCCGGATGGTGCGGGAGACCTGGCCGCAGGTGCGCGTGAGTCACACGGCGGCGTACGGGCGGGAGCACGCGACCCGTCAGCAGGGCGTGCGTCATCTGGTCGAGCACCAGGGCGAGTTGCACCAGGTCGCGGGCGCCCCCGCGCGCTCCGCGCCGAACCGGGTGCCGCTGCCGCAGCCCGGACAGGTGGCGGCGGCGCCGCCGGTCGCACCGGACGCGATCGCGCACGAGCTGCTCGAGTCGTACGGCCCGCAAGGGGTGTTCCGCTTCGACCAGCGTGCGGTGTCCCGGCAGGGCGTGCCGGAGATCGTGGCGCAGACGCTCGTATGGGCGGGACTGCCGCGTGACTTCGGTCCGTTCTTCTGGGCGCAGGCCCAGCCGGGCCGCCCGGTGCCGACGCTGGCCGAACTCGCGGTCGAGCGCGGCGTGCAGCCCGCGCCGGACGCCGGGTCGTACCTCGTCATGGGCAACGACTTCGGCCGGCAGCTGTGCGTGCAGTACGGCACGGCGCACATCGTGGCCGTACCGCTGGAGGCGGGTCCGGACGGGCAGTCGGTGCCACCGCAGTTCGTCAACACGAGCCTTCCTCAGTTTGTACGCTCTTTGGCGTTGCTCGGCCGGATGTGGCGGTGGCGATATGGGCTGACACCGGAGCAGGCCGGGCGCTGGACCGTGGATTTCCAGGACCAGCTGGCCGCGCTGGACCCTGCGGCGCTTTCGGCGCCGGAGAACTGGTGGGCCGTGCTGCTCGAGCAGATGTGGGACGGTCTTTTCTAGCGGGCCGGCCAAGGACTCCCCGTGCTGTGGCGGGCGGAGTGTCGCGTTGTGGGGCACTTCGCCCTTACGGGAATGATGTGCGCCTGACCGCGTCGCACACCGGGTGTCCGGACTTAAGGGGCTACAAGCATGAGCGCATCGGTGTCTCCCGAAGGGTTCTCTGTCGTACGGGGCCGCGGATACCGGCCCGACCAGGTCGAGCGCGCCGTCGCCGAGTTCGCACGACAGCGGGACTCCGCATGGGAGCGGGCGGCGCGGTTGACGGTGCTCGCGCGCGAGATGGAGGACGAGGTACAGCGCGTCCACCAGATCGTCACGCAGCTCCCGCCGCAGACGTACGAGTCGCTGGGGCCGCGCGCCCAGGGGCTGGTGACCACCGCGGAGGCGGAGGCGATCGGCCTGCGCGAACGCGCCGAGGCGGCGGCCGCCGAGATGCAGGACGCGACCGAGACGTACGCCCGCGGGGCACGGGACGCCGCGCACGAGCAGTCGGTGGCCCTGCGGGCCGAGGCGGAGGAGTGGGCACGGCAGGCGCAGCTGGCGGCCGAGGCGGTCGCCGACGACCTGCGCGCGACGGTGCGCCAGGAGGCGAAGCAGCGGCGCGCGGAGTCGGCGCAGGCGCTGCACCAGATGCGCGAGCGCACGGCCGCGATGCTCGCCGAGCAGGAGAAGGAACAGGCGGACCGCTGGGAGACCGGCGCGCGCGAGATCTCCGATCGTGAGACGGCGCTGGAGGCCCGCATCGGGGCGATGGAGGAGTACGCGCGGTCGAAGCTGAGCGAGGCGCAGCGGCGTTACGCGGACGCCGAGGAAGCGGCCCGCCACGGCCAGGAGGACGCGGAGGCCCAGGCGGCCTCGGTGATCGCCCAGGCGCAGGTCCGCGAGGAACGCGTGGTCCGTGAGACGGAGCGCGTCCTGCGCGAACACGAGGAACGCCGCGAGGAGTTGCGCTCGCACATGGCCCATGTCCGCCACAGCCTGGCGGCCCTGACGGGCAAGCCGGTGGCCCAGGACGACGGCTCGACGTCGTCGTAGCGCGGCCCGGCAAATTCAGCCTGTCCGGCGTTTGAGGCTGTGCTCGATGTGCGGCTCCGCCGCGTGGCCGCGCGGAGCACGGTTTCGGGGTCCGGGGCGGAGCCCCGGAAGAAACGGTGAAAGGGCGGGACCGGGGCACAATCCCCCACCCCGCCCCCACCCGTCACTTGACGGTCAACGTCAGCGACAGACTCACCCCGTCCTCCGTGCTCAGCACCAGCGAATACGTCCCAGCCTTCGCATCAGCGAACAGCCCCGGCAGGACAACCTGCCCGTCCTTCCCGGTCTCGACGTCCACCGACCGCACCGGCTTGCCGTCCTTCCCCTTGAAGAAGGGCCCGTTCTTCACCACCGTCTTGCCGTCCGCGGCCAGCACGGCCGCGGTGACCTTGACGCCGGCAACGGCCTTGCCGTCCTTCGTCAGCGCCTTGATCTGCACGGGAGGGGCAAAGGCCGCCTTCGGCGCGGCCGTGAGCGCCTTGTCCCCGACGCGCACCAGCGCATCCGCATGCGGCGGCGCGGGCGGCGCCTCGACGGTCGCGTCGAAGTCGACGGGATCGATGTCCCGGCCCTGCACCGTGGCACGGACGGTGAACTCGCCCGCCTTGCCGCCCGCTTGCAGCGTGGGCGTCGCGGCCGCACCGTCCTTGCCGGTGATGACGGTGACGGTACGGGAGCCGCCCGGGAAGCGGGCCTCCGTGTCGCCGATGACCTCGAAGCGGATCCGGGTGCCCTTGACCGCCTTGCCGCCGCGGTCGGTGGCCCGTACCTGCGGCCGGTCGGCGAAGGCCGTCCCGGCGGTGGCCTTCAGCTCCTGGTCCCCGACGGGGTCGAGACGGTCGGCGGTCGCCGGCGGAACGGGCTTGTGGTCCTTGTCCTTGTCCTTGTCCTTACCACGGTCCTTGTCCCGGTCCCCGCGGTGATCGTCGGGCTTGCCCGGGTGATCCGGCTTCTGCGGATCCCGCGGCTCCTGCGGCGTGTTGGGCTGCTGGGGCTTCGACGGCGCCGGACTCTGCCGCGGCGGCTCGGCCGGCGACGTCGGCCGCCCGGTCGAGGGTGCCGAAGGCGTCGAGGGCGGAACCGTACCGGGCGCCGCCGGAGGATTGGGCACCGCGACGGCCTTGCCGTCCTGGTACGCCCGCATCCAGCCGACCACGGCGTTGAGGTAGTCACGCGAGTTGTTGTAACGGAGCACGGCCGTCTCGATGTCGGCCTGCTTGCTCAGGTCCAGACCGCCCGCGCACAGGTAACGCGCGGTGCCGGCCGCCGCATCGAAGATGTTGTTCGGGTCCTTCTGACCGAGCCCGCTCCCGTCCATGGCGTAGGCCACCCACGTCGATGGGATGAACTGCATCGGGCCGACGGCATGGTCGTACACCTTGTCGCCGTCCCACTTCCCCCCGTCGGTGTCGCGGACGAGCGCGAACTGCCCGCCGTCCAGCACGGGCCCGATGATCCGTCTCTCGGTCGACCCGTCGGGGCGCAGCCCGTAGCCCGAGGCGTGCTCGGACTCCACCTTGCCGATACCGGCGACGAGTTCCCAGGGAACGTGGCAGTCCGGCCACTGCTCCTTGGCGATTTTCTCGGCGTTCTTGTACGCGGCGAGCGCGGTCGACGGGATGCCCGTGTTGCTGTCCTTGGTATCACCGGTGCCGCCCTGCGCGGAGGGGGTGGAGCCGGGCCTCGGGACGAGGTCGGGGAGCGCGAGGTCGGGGGAGCCGTGCGGTCGGCTCTGCGGGCCGCCGGGCGACGGGGCGGGATCGCTCCCGGTGTGCGCGGCGTTGTGCGGCGGACCGGCAGCACCGACCGCCGCGGTGGTGAGGCTGGCGACGAGCAGAGCCGTGCACAGTCCCTGTCGGGAGACACTGGCAGCGCGAGTACGAAGTATCTTCACGAAGGCTGCTTCCTTGGGAGACCGGCGGCCGTGCACCCGGGGGGCCCACGGCACCCCCCTCGGCCTAAAGCCGAACATTAATTCCCTCTGCCCCCAGATGTCTTGCCCGGGGACGGGCTTCACGGATTCTTCGCCGTTCGTTCTCCCCGCGGAACCTGTGGGTCCGGCCGGAGTCGGTCGGGTCCGGCCATGTGTCCGGGGCCGTTCCCCAAGCCGACTGGCCGGAACGCGAGCTGACCCCGAGACAGCACGGCGCCGCACGGGCCCGTCCCCTAAGGGCCCGCCCGGACGTTTCTCCGCCCCCGGTTCGTCCCGCAGCAGGAGGAGCCGGCGAAGGCCCCGAACCTACGCTCGTCGAGGTGGCCGGGGGATCGATGGTGGGGCTACCACCACCTCGAAGACACGGACGAGCACCATCGCGGCCACGTACGCCGACCAGCAGGCTGTAGGGCGTACCACCAACGGGGCGTACCACCAACGGGGCAGAAGGATCAGGAGAACCCACCGTGACCATGGCTATGTCGATTCCCATGACCGGCAGCGGGCAGCAATCGGCCGTAGCGGCGAGGGGACGCCGGATCCTCAAGGCGTACGGCTCGGGGGACACCCGGGTCACCGCGCTCGACCACGTGGACGTGGACATCGCCCGGGGGCAGTTCACGGCGATCATGGGTCCGTCGGGCTCCGGCAAGTCGACCCTGATGCACTGCCTCGCCGGGCTGGACACCGTCACCGCGGGCCAGATCTGGATCGACGAGACCGAGATCACCGGGCTCAAGGACAAGAAGCTCACCCAGCTGCGCCGGGACCGCATCGGCTTTATCTTCCAGGCGTTCAACCTGCTCCCGACGCTCAACGCCATCGAGAACATCACGCTCCCCATGGACATCGCGGGCCGCAAGCCGGACCGCGACTGGGTGAACCAGGTCGTGGAGACGGTGGGCCTCGCCGGCCGGCTCAAGCACCGGCCGAACCAGCTCTCCGGCGGCCAGCAGCAGCGCGTCGCCGTGGCCCGCGCGCTCGCCGCCCGGCCCGAGATCATCTTCGGTGACGAGCCCACCGGCAACCTGGACTCCCGCGCCGGGGCCGAGGTGCTGGGCTTCCTGCGCCGCTCGGTCGACGAACTGGGCCAGACCATCGTCATGGTCACCCACGACGCCGTCGCCGCCTCCTACGCCGACCGCGTCCTCTACCTCGCGGACGGGCGGATCGTGGACGAGATGCACCAGCCGACGGCCGACATGGTCCTCGAGCGCATGAAGCACTTCGATGCCCGCGGGCGGGTGTCGTGACCGTCTTCAAGACCTCTCTGCGCAACTTCCTTGCGCACAAGGGCCGCATGGCGCTCTCCGCCGTCGCCGTCCTGCTGTCCGTCGCCTTCGTCTGCGGCACGCTGGTGTTCACCGACACCATGACGGCCACCTTCGACAAGCTCTTCGCCGCCACGGCCAGCGACGTCGACGTCTCCCCGAAGAAGGACGACAACGCCCAGGAGACCGGCAAGCCCCCGACGCTGCCGGACTCCCTGAAGGACCGACTGTCGAAGGTGCGGGGCGTCGCCGCGGTCGACGCCCAGGTCACCAGCCAGAAGATCACCGTCGCGAACGCGAAGAACGAGAGCCTGAGCCCCAGTTCCGGCGCCCCCACCGTCGGCGCGAGCTGGAACGAGGAGCAGAAGAAGTCCGTCGAGATCACCAGCGGCCACGAGCCGCGCGGTGCGCACGAGACCGTCCTGGACGCGGACACCGCCCGCAAGCACCACGTGAAGACGGGCGACACGCTCCGGGTGATGGCCGCCCCCGGCGACTTCACCGTGCGGGTCGTCGGCATCGCCACGTACAAGATCACCAACCCGGGTGCGACCGTCGTCTACTTCGACACCCCGACCGCCCAGGCCAAGCTGCTCGGCAGCACCGCCGAGTACACCGGCTACGGGCTGACCGCCGCCCCCGGCGTCAGCGACGAGCAGCTGAAGAAGAACGTCACGGCCGCCATCGGCACGGACTGGACCGTGCACACCGCCGCCGAGACCAAGAAGGAGAACAAGAACAACCTCGGCTCCTTCATGGACGTCATGAAGTACGCGCTGCTCGGCTTCGCCGGCATCGCCCTGCTCGTCGGCATCTTCCTGATCGTCAACACCTTCTCCATGCTGGTCGCCCAGCGCACCCGGGAGATCGGCCTGATGCGGGCCATCGGCTCGAGCCGCCGGCAGGTCAACCGGTCCGTGCTGGTGGAGGCGCTGCTGCTCGGCGTCGTCGGCTCGGTGCTGGGCATCGGCGGCGGCATCGGGCTGGCCATCGGGCTGATGCAGGTCATGAACTCCCTGGGGATGAACCTCGACACCTCGGAGCTGACCATCAAGGTCACCACTCCGCTGATAGGCCTCCTGGTCGGTGTCGTCGTGACCGTCCTCGCCGCCTACGTGCCCGCCCGCCGGGCCGGGAAGATCTCCCCGATGGCCGCCCTGCGGGACGCGGGCAACCCCGTCGACGCCAGGGCGGGCAGGGTACGGGCCGGCATCGGCCTGTCGCTCACCGCGGCGGGTGCCGCCCTGCTGGTGCTGGCCGCACGGTCGGCCGACGCGGTCTTCGGTTCCGCCCTGCTGGGCCTCGGCGTGCTGCTGACGCTGATCGGCTTCGTGGCCGTCGGCCCGCTGCTGGCCGGCCTGGTGGTGCGCGTCCTCGGCGTCGTCGTGCTGCGGGTGTTCGGCCCGGTCGGCCGCCTCGCCGAACGCAACGCGCTGCGCAACCCGCGCCGTACGGGCGCCACCGCCTCCGCGCTGATGATCGGCCTCGCGCTGGTCGCCGCCCTGTCGGTGGTGGGTTCCTCGATGGTGGCCTCGGCCACCGACCAGCTCGACAAGTCGGTGGGCGCGGACTTCATCGTCCAGAGCGACAACGGTCCGCTCAGCCCGGCCATGGTCCGGGCGGCCAAGTCGGCCGGCCACCTCGACCACCTCACCGAGTACACGATCGTGACCGCCAAGGTCACCGCCCCCGACGGGCGCACGACCACCGAGCACCTCAACGCGGCCGACCCGACGTACGCCCAGGACCTGCGCATCGAAACGGTCCGCGGCCGGCTCGCCGACGCCTACGCCCCCGACGGCATGTCCGTCTCCGAGGGCTGGGCGAAGGACCACGGCGTCCGGCTCGGCGACCGGCTGACGGTCGCCATGACCGGCGGCCGCGCGGCCGAGCTGAAGGTCAACGCCATCACGTCCGACGCCACCAGCTTCGACAAGGGCGCGAAGTACCTCTCCCTCGCCACCGCGCGCAGTCATCTGCCCGCCCGTGCCATGCCGCTCGACGCCATCGTCTTCGCCAAGGCCGCCGACGGGAAGACGAAGGAGGCAGCCGCAGCCCTCAAGGCCGCCGTCGCCGACTACCCGCAGATCAAGGTCCGTGACCAGTCCGACTACAAGAAGCTGATCAAGGACCAGATCGGCCAGATGCTCAACATGATCTACGGCCTGCTGGCCCTGGCGATCGTCGTCGCGGTCCTCGGCGTCGTGAACACCCTCGCCCTGTCGGTGGTGGAGCGCACCCGCGAGATCGGCCTGATGCGGGCGATCGGCCTCTCCCGCCGCCAGCTGCGCCGCATGGTCCGTCTGGAGTCGGTGGTCATCGCCCTCTTCGGCGCCCTGCTCGGCCTGGGCCTCGGCCTGGGCTGGGGCGCGACGGCACAGAAGCTGCTCGCCGTCGAGGGGCTGGGGGTCCTGGACATCCCCTGGCCGACGATCATCACCGTCTTCCTCGGCTCCGCGCTGGTGGGCCTGCTCGCCGCCCTGGTCCCGGCCTTCCGGGCGGGCCGGATGAACGTCCTGAACGCCATCGCCACCGACTGAGCCCGAGGGGGCAGGGAGGGCGAGGGGGGATGGGGCCCGGCCCGGACGCGTCACGGGGGTGCGCATCCGGGCCGGGCTTTTTCCGGCGGTGGCTGTCGGTCCTCCGTCGTACGCTGGAGACGCACCCGGCCCGTACCTCACGTGTCGGGCCCTTCGCGTTGTCCACCCCGGGACGGGATGCCCTTCATGAGCCTGCACGGTCTGCTCGACGCCGTCGTCAACGATCCGGCGCTCGCCGAAGCGGTGAAGGCCGCAGCCGACGGCAACCGGCCGCACCTCGACCTCGTCGGCCCGCCCGCCGCCCGCCCCTTCGCCATCGCCGCGCTCGCACGGCAGGGCCGCCCGGTGCTGGCCGTGACCGCCACCGGGCGCGAGGCCGAGGACCTGGCGGCGGCGCTGCGCTCCCTCCTCCCGCCGGACGGCGTGGTCGACTACCCGGCCTGGGAGACGCTGCCGCACGAGCGGCTCTCCCCCCGCTCCGACACCGTCGGCCGCCGCCTCGCCGTGCTGCGCCGTCTCGCGCACCCGAGCAAGGACGACGCGACGGCCGGTCCGGTCAGCGTGGTCGTCGCGCCCGTGCGGTCCGTCCTGCAACCGCAGGTCAAGGGGCTCGGGGACCTGGAGCCGGTCAGCCTGCGCAGCGGGCAGGGCGCCGACCTCGAAGAGGTGGTGGACGCCCTGGCCGCCGCGGCGTACGCCAGGGTCGAACTGGTCGAGAAGCGCGGCGAGTTCGCCGTGCGCGGCGGCATCCTCGATGTGTTCCCGCCGACCGAGGAGCACCCGCTGCGGGTCGAGTTCTGGGGCGACGACGTCGAGGAGATCCGCTACTTCAAGGTCGCCGACCAGCGGTCCCTCGAGGTCGCCGAGCACGGCCTGTGGGCCCCGCCGTGCCGTGAGCTGCTGCTGACGGACGGCGTGCGGGAGCGGGCGGCGGCGCTCGCGGAGGAGCACCCCGAACTGGGCGAGCTGCTCGGCAAGCTGGCCGAGGGCATCGCGGTGGAGGGCATGGAATCCCTCGCCCCGGTGCTGGTGGACGAGATGGAGCTGCTGCTCGACGTCCTCCCGGCGGGCAGCATGACGGTCGTCTGCGACCCGGAGCGCGTGCGCACCCGCGCCGCCGACCTGGTGGCCACCTCGCAGGAGTTCCTCCAGGCGTCCTGGTCGGCGACGGCCGGTGGCGGCGAGGCCCCCATCGACGTGGGCGCCGCCTCGCTGTGGGGCATCGCCGACGTCCGCGACCGCGCCCGTGAACTGGGCATGATGTGGTGGTCGGTCAGCCCCTTCGCCGCGGACGAAACGCTGACATATGCCGCTGACGCGGCGGGCGACTCGGACACGCTGAAGCTCGGCATGCACGCCCCGGAGACCTACCGCGGCGACACCGCCCGCGCACTGGCCGACACCAAGGGCTGGCTGGCCGACGGCTGGCGGACGGTCTTCCTCACCGAGGGCCACGGCCCCGCCGCCCGTACGGTCGAGGTGCTCGGCGGCGAGGGCATCGCCGCCCGGCTGGACGCCGACCTGGCCGGGCTGTCCCCGTCCGTCGTCCACGTCTCGTGCGCGAGCCTCGACAACGGCTTCGTCGACCCCGGCCTCAAGCTCGCGGTGCTCACCGAGACCGACCTGTCGGGGCAGAAGGCCGCCAGCAAGGACATGGGCCGGATGCCGGCCCGGCGCCGCAAGACCATCGACCCGCTGACCCTGCAGCCGGGCGACTACATCGTGCACGAGCAGCACGGAGTCGGCCGCTACCTCGAGATGGTCCAGCGCACGGTGCAGGGTGCCACCCGCGAGTACCTGCTCGTCGAGTACGCCCCGGCCAAGCGCGGCCAGCCCGGTGACCGCCTCTATATCCCCACCGACCAGCTCGAGCAGGTCACCAAGTACGTGGGCGGCGAGGCCCCCACGCTGCACCGGCTCGGCGGCGCGGACTGGACGAAGACCAAGGCGCGCGCCAAGAAGGCCGTCAAGGAGATCGCGGCCGACCTGATCAAGCTGTACTCGGCCCGGATGGCGGCGCCCGGCCACCCCTTCGGCCCCGACACCCCCTGGCAGCGCGAGCTGGAGGACGCCTTCCCGTACGCGGAGACGCCCGACCAGCTCACCACCATCGCCGAGGTCAAGGAGGACATGGAGAAGGCCGTCCCCATGGACCGGCTGGTCTGCGGTGACGTCGGCTACGGCAAGACGGAGATCGCGGTCCGCGCCGCCTTCAAGGCCGTGCAGGACGGCAAGCAGGTCGCGGTGCTCGTCCCCACCACGCTGCTGGTGCAGCAGCACTTCGGCACCTTCTCCGAGCGGTACGCGCAGTTCCCCGTCTCGGTGAAGGCCCTGTCGCGCTTCCAGAGCGACACCGAGGCCAAGGCCGTGCTGGAGGGGCTGCGCGAAGGCTCGGTCGACGTGGTCATCGGCACCCACCGACTGTTCTCGTCCGAGACGAAGTTCAAGGACCTCGGCCTGGTCATCGTCGACGAGGAGCAGCGCTTCGGCGTCGAGCACAAGGAGCAGCTGAAGAAGCTGCGCGCCAATGTGGACGTGCTGACGATGTCGGCCACGCCCATCCCGCGCACGCTGGAGATGGCCGTCACGGGCATCCGCGAGATGTCGACGATCACCACCCCGCCGGAGGAGCGCCACCCGGTGCTGACCTTCGTCGGGCCGTACGAGCAGAAGCAGATCGGCGCCGCGATCCGCCGTGAACTGCTGCGCGAGGGCCAGGTCTTCTACATCCACAACCGGGTCGAGTCGATCGACCGGGCGGCCGCCCGGCTGCGGGAGATCGTGCCGGAGGCCCGGATCGCCACGGCGCACGGGCAGATGTCGGAGTCGGCGCTGGAACAGGTCGTGGTGGACTTCTGGGAGAAGCGCTTCGACGTGTTGGTCTCGACGACGATCGTCGAGTCGGGCATCGACATCTCCAACGCCAACACCCTGATCGTGGAGCGCGGTGACAACTTCGGCCTGTCGCAGCTCCACCAGCTGCGCGGCCGGGTGGGCCGCAGCCGCGAGCGCGGTTACGCCTACTTCCTCTACCCGCCGGAGAAGCCGCTCACGGAGACCGCGCACGAGCGGCTGGCCACCATCGCCCAGCACACCGAGATGGGTGCGGGCATGTATGTGGCGATGAAGGACCTGGAGATCCGCGGTGCGGGCAACATGCTCGGCGGCGAGCAGTCCGGGCACATCGCGGGGGTCGGCTTCGACCTCTACATCCGCATGGTGGGCGAGGCCGTGGCGGACTACCGGGCCTCTCTCGAGGGCGCGGTGGAGGAGGAGCCGCCGCTCGAGGTCAAGATCGAGCTGCCGGTCGACGCCCATGTCCCGCACGACTACGCGCCGGGCGAGCAGCTGCGGCTGCAGGCGTACCGGGCCATTGCCACCGCGCACACCGAGGAGGACATCAAGGCCGTCCGCGAGGAGCTGACCGACCGCTACGGCAAGCTGCCGGAACCGGTGGAGAACCTGCTGCTGGTCGCGGGGCTGCGCATGCTGGCCCGCGCCTGCGGTGTCGCCGACATCACCCTGCAGGGCTCCAACGTCCGCTTCGGGCCGGTGGAGTTGCGCGAGTCGCAGGAGCTGCGGCTGAAGCGGCTCTACCCGCGCACGGTCCTCAAGCCCGCCACCCAGCAGATCCTGGTGCCGCGTCCGGCGACGGCCCGCATCGGCGGCAAGCCGCTGGTCGGCCGCGAACTCCTGGCCTGGACGGGCGAGTTCCTCACCACGATCCTGGGCTGAACGATCCGGCCGAGGTCGTCAGGCGGACCGGACGTGCTTCAGCACGGTGTAGCCGCCCTCGGTGCCGAGGTGTATGTACGTGGCGCCGGGGTGCATCCGCTCGGCGTCGGTTATCAGGTCCTTGGCGGGCTTGCCGTTGTCGACGCGCAGGGTTATGTAGTCGGGGACCAGGCCCCGGGTGTCGCCTATCCACAGCACCCGGCAGCGGCGGACGAGCCGGGTCGTGGGCTCTATGTCCGACTCCACGGTGGCGTTGTCGGGTATGCGGTCGAAGAGGCGCTCGGCGGCCTTGACGCTCTCGGGTATCCGGTAGGTGTCGGGCTCGGTCAGGCTGTACAGCGGCAGGGCCGAGCTGAGCGCGAGCGCGGCACCGGCGACGGCTGCGGGCAGCTGCCCGGCGTACGACCGCAGCCAGGGGCGGCGGTCCTCGCGCGCCTTGGCGAGGGCGTCGACGAGCGCGATGAAGACGACGGGCATCAGCACGGCGCTGTAGTGCCAGTCGGTGCCCCAGTAGTGGTCGTCGTGGGAAATGAAGCGCCAGCCCAGCGTCGGCAGGGCGACGATCAGGAGCGGTGAGCGCAGGGCCAGCAGCCCGGTGGTGGGCAGCAGCACCCACAGCAGGGTGCGGACCGCGGTGAGGAAGGGAATGGTGGGGGCGGGGCCGTCGCCGTTGACCTTGTTCCAGTAGTCGTAGGCGCCGGTGGCGTTGAAGGCCGGGATGAACAGGCCGAGGGACAGAGCGGTGGCGGCGAGCCCGAAGACCGTGAGCCCCAGCGCCAGGGCGGCGCTGCGCGGCTCGCGCCCGGTTCCGCGCAGCCGGATGAGTATCACCGCTCCGATCGCCGCGACGGTGATGCCGAGGTCCTCCTTCACCAGGACGAGCGGCAAGGCACACAGCGCGGCGGCCCGCCAGCGGCGGCGCACCACTGCCTCCAGGGAGAAGGCGAGGAGCGGCATGGCGAACGCGATCTCGTGGAAGTCGAAGTCGACCGCGCGCTGCACCCCCCACGACATCCCGTAGGCGACCCCGATCGCCAGCCCGCGTCCCCGGCCCAGCAGCCCGGCGGCGAGCCGGGTGACCGGTATGACGGACAGCGCGAAGAGCGCGGCCTGCGCGACGAGCAGGGTCACCGGGGTGGGGAACAGACGGTAGAAGGGGGCGAGCAGGGCCGTGATCGGGCTGAAGTGGTCGCCGAGGATGTTGGTGCCGGGGCCCTTGAGATCCACTATCGGCGCCCCGAGGTGCGCGTAGGACCGTATGGCCTGCTCGAAGATGCCCAGGTCCCACGAGGCGGTCAGCATCCGCCGCAGGCGGCAGAGCGACAGCGTGGTGTAGAGGACGAAGAGCACGCCGGCCACCCAGTAGGGGTCGAGCCGTGGTGCCCGGAGGGCGACGCCCCACGCCCGGCTTCCGCGCGCGGTCTCGGGCGCTCCCGGGCCCGGTGCCGAAACGGCGGCTGCGGCCGAGTCCATGAAGGGTCCTTTCCTGCGGTTGTGGGACGACCTCGAAAAGATACGCGGTGTCCTCCGGCCGCCCGGCATTCCGCAGGTGAGAAGGCGCCCCGCAGGCGGGGTCAGCCGGCCTTCTTCCAGGTGGTGCAGCCCTGCGTCTTGAAGTAGGCGTCGTCCGAGGTGATCGTCACGAGACCGTTGCCCGTGACGTTGTCATTGGCGGCGATGGAGTCCGTGCTGTGCAGGGCGTCCTTGGTGCGCTCCCAGTAGCAGCCGTCCTTGTTGCCCTGGGACTTGTAGGTGCCGGGGGATATGTCCGCACCGACGCGGTACATGCCGCTCCCCGGCGCCTCCGTCTTCGGGGTGCCGCTCTTCGCCGCGGGGGCCAGGCTCCAGCCCTTGCAGCCCTGCGTCTTGAACACCTTGTCGCTCGCGGTGATCGTCACGTAGGAGGAGCCGACGACGTTGTCGTTGGCGGTGATCGAGTCGACGTCGCCCTTGGAGTCCTTGGCGCGCTCCCAGTAGCAGCCCTCCTTGTTGCCGAGAGACATATAGGTGCCGGGCTTGATGTCGGAGCCGACCTGGTAGGTGCCGTTGCCGGAGATATCGGCCTTCTTGCCGGTGCCCGAGCCGGTGCCGGTGCCGGAGTTGGAGCCGGAGCCCTTGCCGGAGGCGGAGCTCGAGCTCTTGCCGTCGCCGCTGCCGCCGGTTGCGGCGGCGCCGATGCCGATCACCACGACGAGGGCGCCCGCGGCGGTGAGGACCTTGTGCCGGGCGAACCAGTTCCGCTGCTTCTGCTGGGCGTGCTGATACATGGAGAACACCTTTCGGCGTGAGGTCTGTGAACCGACGAGTCAATAACAGCAGAGCCTGTGAACCGAGTCAACCAAGTTCACAAGATTGGGTGAGTTCACGGCTGTGAAGGGGTCGGTGGAGGTCCCGGGGGTATGCTCGGCACCACAGCGACACGTGCGATCTCGAGACGGCGTGCGATCCCGGCGAGTGGGAGGGGAGTCCGGTGGCGGACAGCGCAGCAGAGGTGACCGCGGCCGGCATCGCCCGGCTCGCCGGGGTGGGCCGCGCGGCGGTCAGCAACTGGCGTCGGCGCCATGTCGACTTCCCCCAGCCCGTCGGCGGCACGGAGACCAGCCCGACCTTCGACCTCGGAGACGTCGAGCAGTGGCTCCGCCACCAGGGCAAGCTCGCCGAGGTCCCCCTGCGCGAGCGGGTCTGGCAGCACCTCGTCGGCCATCCCGCGGGCGCCGTGACCGCCCTGCGGTATGCCGGGTCGGTGCTGCTGCTCGTGCGCGACCGTCCCACCACCTGGCTGGAGTTGGCGGCCCTCGCGGACCTGAGGCTCTCCGAGGAACTGCCCCCGCTCCTGGAGACCGTGCTCGCCGCCCGGCTCGGCGAGGGGCACCCCGTCACGGTTCCCGGCCCGGCCGAGCTCGCCATCTCCTCCGTGCTCGTGCGCGGTGCCGCCGAGCTCGCCGCCGTGCGCGGCGCGGCCCAGGCCTACGAGTTCCTCCTCGGCCGCCACCTCGACGCCAACCCCCGGCAGTACACGCTCACTCCGCAGGGCCCGGCCGAGCTGATGGCGGCGCTGGGCCGGGGCGGTGCGGAGCGGCACCGGCCGCGCACGGTCCTCGACCCGGCCTGCGGCACCGGCGGCCTGCTGAGCGCGGCCGAGGTCTCAGGGCCTGCGGGCGCGCCGTCGGTGTTCGGCCAGGAGGCCGATCCCGATCTCGCCGCGCTGACCGCCCTGCGTCTCGCCCTGCAGTCCGATGCCCAGATCCGGGTGCGCACGGGCGACAGCCTGCGCGTCGACGCCTTCCACGACCTCGCCGTCGACACGGTGCTCTGCCACCCGCCGTTCAATGAACGCAACTGGGGCCACGAGGAGTTGGCCTACGATGCGCGGTGGGAGTACGGCTTCCCCGCCCGCACCGAATCCGAGCTGGCCTGGGTCCAGCACGCGCTCGCGCGCCTCCGTGACGGCGGCACGGCCGTCATGCTGATGCCCCCCGCCGCGGCTTCCCGCCGCTCCGGCCGCCGCATCCGGGCCGACCTGCTGCGCCGCGGCGCACTGCGGGCCGTCGTCGCGCTGCCCGCCGGTGCCGCGCCCCCGTACGGCATTCCGCTGCACCTGTGGATATTGCGACGGCCGGGCGCCCAGCCGTCGCCCACCCCGCAGCTGTTGCTCGTCGACACCTCCGACCTCGCCCCGGCCGGCCGGGACAAGCTGCCCTGGCAGTCCGTGCGCACCGCCGTCCTGGAGGCGTGGGAGGACTTCGACCGCACCGGCACGGTGGAGGAGAGGCCCGGCCAGTGCCGGTCCCTGCCCGTCATCGACCTGCTCGACGACGACGTGGATCTCGCCCCCGCCCGGCACCTCCCCCCGCCCGCCTCCGGCGGAGGCGCGGCCGACCTCGCCGCCCTCCGCGACGACCTCGCCGCCGCCCTGGGGCGCACCGGTGAGCTCGCCCCCCTCCCGCCCGCCGAGCCCGCCGAGCCCGCGCGCTGGCCCGCCACCACCGTCGGTGAACTCGCCCGCGCGGGAGCCCTGGTGCTCCGCGCGGGAGGCCCCGGCTCCGGCTCCGGCGCGGACGCGCCTCCCGTCCTCACCGACTACGACGTCAAGGCCGGCAGTGCTCCCTCGGGCGCGCTGCCCGAGGGGCCGGAGGAGGAGCCCGTGCTCGTCCAGGCGGATGACGTCGTGGTGCCGATCGTCGGTGATGTCACCGTGGCCCGCGTCATCGACGAGGCCACCGCGGGGGCCGCGCTCGGCCGGGGGCTGTTCCTCCTGAGGCCCGACGCCTCGGCCCTCGACCCCTGGTTCCTCGCCGGCTTCCTGCGCGGCACCGCCAACCAGCGCCAGGCCAGCAGCTATGCCTCCACGGCGACCCGGCTCGACGTGCGCCGCCTCCAGGTGCCCCGGCTGCCCCTGCCCGAACAGCGCCGCTACGGCGCCCGGTTCCGCGCCCTGGCCGCCTTCGAGGAAGCGCTGCGGGAGGCGGAGAAGCTCGGTGAACAGCTCATACAGGGGCTGTACGACGGGCTGACGGACGGCACCGTCCGGCCGGAGTGAGTGCGGAACGTCTCCGTCCCCTTGCCTGATCCGTACAACCTCGGCAAGCCCACCGTTGTCGGTAGATAGGGTCGGACTCACCCCGTACACCAGGAGCAGCAATGAATGGCCCCGGCTACGTGCCGCCGCAGCCCCGTCGCCCGGGGAGACCCATGGTGATCGCCACCCGGGTGGTCGTCATCGCGATCGCCGTGCTGTCCATCTGCCTCCTGTGCTGGGTGCCGACCCTGAGGGTCGCCATCGTCCGACGCAGGGCCCAGGACTGGGCGTTGTTCTGGGGCGCGCTCGTCGTGAACTTCGGGTTCTTGGTGCTGATCGGCAGTCAGCAGAAGCACCCGGCCGTGCAGCAAACCGCCGTTGTCTTGCTGCTGTGCATGAACATAGCGACCATCGCGCACTATCTCGTATGCGATATCCGGCATCAGAAGGCGCTGGGCGCCGGGCAGTTCCCTGCCCCCGTTCAGGTCGCCGCCCCCGTCGCCGGATACCCCGCACCGCCCCAGGCGGCCGGGGCGTACCCGCCGCCCTATGGCCAGGTGCCGCCGCCGTACGGCCAGACCACCGTCGCCATGCAGGCTCCGTACGCGACCCTCCATCCAGCTCCCCACCCGTCCCCGCAACCCGCGCCGTACCAACCGCGCCACGCGCGGCCCCCGATGGCGCCGCCCCCGCAGACGTCTCCGCAGACGCCTCCGCCTCCCCGCGCACAGCCGCGCCCCCCGCAGCGAATAGACCAAGTGCGAGCGGAGCTGGATGAGTTGAGCGACTTCCTCCGCAAGGAGCCCAGGGAATCAAAGGAGTCCAAGGACCACAGGGAGCAGGGCTGGTGAACGGGCGCATCATCGCGGGCCGGTACGAACTGGCCACGGTCATCGGCCAGGGCGGCATGGGCCAGGTGTGGACGGGCTACGACCGCCGGCTCGACCGCCGCGTCGCGGTGAAGCTGCTGCGCCCCGACCGGATGGCACCCACCGACGACGGAGCCGACGAGCTGCGCCGCCGCTTCGTCCGCGAGTGCCGCGTGACGGCCCAGGTCGACCACCACGGCCTCGTCACGGTCCACGACGCGGGCAGTGACGGCGACGACCTCTATCTGGTCATGCAGTACGTGGAAGGCGCCGACCTCGCCGACCACTTCGCCGAGCACGACCCCTACCCCTGGCCCTGGGCGGTCTCGGTCGCGGCACAGCTGTGCTCGGTGCTCTCCGCCGTGCATGCCGTGCCGATCGTCCACCGCGACCTCAAGCCGCGGAACGTGATGGTGCGTCCGGACGGCTCCGTCCTCGTCCTCGATCTCGGCGTCGCCTCCGTCCTGGACAGCGACACCACACGGCTCACCCGCACCGGTTCGCCCATCGGCAGCCCGGCGTACATGGCCCCGGAGCAGGCCATGGGCGGCGCGGTCGGCCCCTACACCGACCTGTACGCCCTCGGGGTGCTGCTGCACGAACTGCTCAGCGGCGAAGTCCCCTTCGCCGGTTCGACCGCGCTCGGCGTGCTGCACCGCCATCTCTACGAGCCGCCCATACCGGTCCGCCAGGTCCGCCCCGAAGTCCCGCAGGCGCTCGAGGAGCTGGTGCTGCGCCTGCTCGCCAAAGACCCGCAGGGCCGTCCCGCCGACGCCCAGGAGGTCTACCGGGCCCTCGTCCCGCTGCTGCCCGCCCCCGGCCAGGCGGCCACGGGCCCGTACGCGGGTGCACCGGTCGGCCCCATGAACCCCACGCGCCCCTTCCTGATGCCCCACGCCCCCTGGCCCGACCGGCCCGTTGCCGGTGCCCACGTGCCCGGGACCACCGCCGGGCACGCTGGACATGCCGGGCACGTCGGGCACGCCGGGCCGGTCGTCCCGGCGCCCGTCGCACCGGGCGGTCCCGATGTCGCCGAGGCCGTGGAGGAGGTCAAGCGCCTGCTCGACCAGGGCGGCATCACCCAGGCCGTGGATCTCCTCGGCGCCATCCTCCCGGCCGCCGCCGAGGAGCACGGCGAGCGGTCCGGGGTCGTGCGCACCCTGCGCAAGCAGTACGCCGCCACGCTTATGGACGACGGCCAGTACCGGCGCGCCCTGCCCGAACTGCGCCGCCTGGCCGAGGAGTACGCCCGCGAGTCCGGCCCGTACGCGGCCCGCCAGGTGCTGCGCTTCCAGTACGACGCCGCCCAGTGCCTGGAGCAGCTCGGCGAGGCGGTCGGCGCGCTCAACGAATACCGCGCCCTGCTGCCGCAGTTCGAGAGCGATCCGGAAGACTTCACCACCCCGCTCGAAGTCCGCCGCCGCATAGGCCATCTGCTGCTGTCCCTCGGTGACCGCCAGGGTGCTCACGACGCATTGGTCGCTCTGCTCCTCGACGCGGAGCGGCTGCACGGGCCGCACCACCCGTTGCCCGCCGAGATCCGACACACCCTCAGATGGCTGAGCGAGGTCCGCGCCTGACGCACCGCCAGGAGATCGGCCGGACAAGCGCACACCCCCGCTCCCGGCGAATCGTTGGTCGAATCAGTGGCCTTGGCCACCCGGACTCCCTACCATCGATCAACGCCAGGACGATCGACGTACCATCGCACGATCATCGCCGGGAGGCTTCATGATCCGCCGAAGGAACCGCCGAAGGACCACCGCGCTCTCCGTCTCCGCCGGACTGCTGGCCGTGATGCCCGTCCTCACCGCCTGCGGCTCCACCCCGCACCCGGGGGCAGCGGCCGTCGTGGGCAAGGAGCGGATCACCGTGGCCCAGCTCCAGCACCAGGTCAACGACGTGCGGGACGCACAGCAGTCCTCCCCGCAGGCCGAACAACTGCTGGCGAACAGCGGCAGACTCAGCCAGGACACCCTGATCCGGCTCATCCAGTACCGGATCGTGGAGAAGGCCGGGCACGAGAACGGTGTCGACATCTCCCGCCGGGAACTCCAGGAGGAACGCGCCCAGGTCGAGCGGGCCAACGGCGGCGCCGAGGCGCTGCGCGGCCGGTTCCTCGCGCTCGGCATCGCGCCCGGCCAGATCAACCGGGCCCTGGCCATGGACCTCGTGCGCACCAAGCTCGACGAGAAGCTCGGCGCGGCCCGCACCAACCAGGTCCTGATGCGGACCTCCGAGTCCCTGCACGTCGACATCAACCCGCGCTACGGAGCCTGGGACCCCAAGCGCGGCACGGCCCGTCCCGCGCAGGATCCCTGGCTGCGACCGGCCGCGGCCGCCCCCGACCGCCCGGCGTGAGCCGCCCCGCGCGGTCGCCTACGCTCGAGAGCGTGAACGACTCCGCGCCCGGCCGTATCGTCCTGCTCACCACCAGCCACCGCGTCGCCCCCGGACTGCTGTCCTGGCCGGCGTGGCAGGCGCTGCACGCCGCCGACCGTGTGCTGTGCGCCGACCCCGGGCATCCGTTGCTGCCGTATCTGCGGGAGGCGGGGGTGGCGGCGGAGGCGACGGCCGCCACCGCCCGTGAACTCGTCGACTACTGCGTGGTGGCCGGGCGCACCGCCGTCGTGCTCACCTCGGCCGCCGGGGAGTCGGCCCTCACCGACGGGCTCGCCCGTCTCGCCGGCTCCGGCCGCGAGACGATGCCCGCGCTGGAGCTGCTGCCCGGCTCGTACGACCTGCCCGGCGCGCGGCTCCTCGATCTGGTGCAGGTCATGGACCGCATCCGGGTCGCCTGCCCGTGGACCGGCATCCGCACCCACGAGGACCTGGGGAAGTACGGCCTGGAGGAGATGTACGAGCTCGTCGAGGCCATCGAGACGGGTGACCGGGAGGCGCTGCGCGAGGAGCTCGGCGATGTGCTGCTCCAGGTCGTCTTCCACGCCCGGATCGCCCAGGACGACCCGGACGAGCCGTTCTCCGTCGACGACGTCGCCGGGGGCATCGTCGACAAGCTGATCCACCGCCACCCCCATGTCTTCGGCGACGCGACCGCCGAGACGCCCGAGGAGGTCAAGGCGCACTGGACGCGGACCAAGGCGGCGGAGAAGCGCCGCGAGTCCGTCACCGAGGGTGTGCCGCTCGGCCAGCCCGCCCTCGCCCTCGTCGCGAAGCTCGCTTCGCGTGCCCGTACGGAGGGGCTGGACATCGCCCTCCCGTCCGGTGACGGTGTGGGGTACGAGCTGCTCGCGCTGGCGGTACGGGCCGAGGCGGAGGGCGTCGAGCCGGAGACGGCCCTGCGCGCCGCGGCCCGTACCTACCGCGACGCCGTCCGGGCCGCGGAGCGCGAGCGGCGCCAGGAGGGCTGAGCGGGCAGTCCGCGCTCAGGCCGTCTTCGCGGCGGCCTCCGCCAGCCTGGCCGCCGACTTGGCCAGCGTCTTGTCGAAGGTCTTCCGGCCGCGGTCCCCGCCGGCCGGGTAGTTGTGGACGAGTGAGGTGACCGCGCCGTGGCTGCGGACGGCGGCGAGGTCGAAGTCCATCTCGTCGTCGTCGACCTTGACGGCCACGGAGTAGGCGAGTGACTCGTCGCCGTAGGAGGGGACGGCGGACTTCTTCACCGTCAGGGTGGCATGCCGGCCTTCCAGGGTGCCCTTGAAGGAGCCGCACTGTTCCACGGCGGTGCGCAGCCGCGCCATGGCCCGTTCGGCGTCGGCGTGCGGATAGCCGCTGACGTCCTGGCCGATGCTGCTCACGTCGTCGTCGCCTTTCTTCACGAACAGCTGCTGGGCGTGGGTGACGGCTTCGCCTTCCAGGCGGCCCGAGTTGACGACGGTCGCGAGCGGGGCGCACTTGGCCTCGACCTTGGTGAGGGCGTGGTGTTCCTTGGCGCGTTTCCTGGTGTTCGCGTCGGCCGATGTCCTGTGTCTGAGTTTCCAGCCGGAGGGCAGGTCGCCCGCCGAGACGAGGGCCGCCTCCGCCTGGGTGCGGGTGATGCGGTCGGGGAGCGCGGGTTTGTCGGCCTTGTCGGACGCGGGCTTTGCGGGAGTGCCGCCGCACGCGGTGAGCAGCAGGAGCGAGGAGGTGGCGAGGAGTGTGAGCGTGGTCCGGCGGGCGTGGCGAGTGTGCACGGTGACGTCCCCTCGAGCAGTGGCGGTTTGGTACCCATTCAGCCCATTTGCGGTCTTGACAGAGCGGCCGATGGGTACCCGGAAGCCATGTTCACGAAACACATGGACCTCGCCCTTCCCGCCTACCTCGGCGGCATCGCCCCTTTTATCGTCGGGCTCTTCGTCGGCGCGCTGCTGATCCTCGCCGTCGTCTTCGGATTCCGGTGGCGTGACAAGGAGCCCCCGCCCCCCTCCGCCCCGCAACGGCGCATGGGCGCCTGGCGGACGCCGGGAGAGGAAAGGGGCCCGGCCACTCCCGACCACGGCCCCGGCCACGACGACGACGAGGACGCCGTCGGCTACGTCACCGAACACCGCGAATCAGACCAATTGCCCCGCGAGAAGCAGGCCGACCGCCTCCTGCCGCACGAGATGAAGAACCCGGGCAGCCATCCCGAGGAGCCCTCGGAGGAGCGCAAGAGGTGGAACCCCGGCAGCAGCGGCTCCTTCGGCAGCGGAGGCGCGGGCCATCACTAGAGGCTCACCAGGCTCACCAGGGGCCGTCACCGAAGGCCATCGCTGAGGCCGCCCGCGCAGCCGCTTAGTAGCGTCAAGGGGTGCACGACAAGAACGACAACCACACCGACCACGGCGCCGGCGCCATGCCGCCGCTCTTCACCTGGGAATTCGCGAGCGACCCCTACCCCGCGTACGCCTGGCTGCGCGAGCACGCGCCCGTCCACCGCACCGCGCTGCCCAGCGGCGTCGAGGCGTGGCTGGTCACGCGCTACGCCGACGCCCGCCAGGCGCTCGCCGACCAGCGGTTGTCGAAGAACCCGGTACACCACTCCGAGACCGCCCACGGCAAGGGCAAGGTCGGCATCCCCGGCGAGCGCAGCGCGAACCTGATGACCCACCTGCTCAACATCGACCCGCCGGACCACACCCGGCTGCGCCGTCTGGTCTCGAAGGCCTTCACTCCCCGCCGGGTCGCGGAGTTCGCGCCGCGCGTGCAGGAGCTGACCGACGAGCTCATCGACGCGTTCGCCGGCAGGGGAGAGGCGGACCTCATCCACGAGTTCGCCTTCCCGCTGCCCATCTACGCGATCTGCGACCTGCTCGGCGTGCCGCGCGAGGACCAGGACGACTTCCGCGACTGGGCGGGCATGATGATCCGCCACGGTGGCGGCCCGCGCGGCGGAGTCGCCCGCTCGGTGAAGAAGATGCGCACCTATCTCGCGGATCTCATCCACCGCAAGCGCGAGGATCTCGGGGACGACCTGATCTCCGGCCTCATCCGCGCCGGCGACCACGGTGAGCACCTCACCGAGAACGAGGCCGCGGCGATGGCCTTCATCCTGCTGTTCGCCGGCTTCGAGACGACCGTGAACCTCATCGGCAACGGCACGTACGCCCTGCTGCGCAACCCCGGGCAGCGAGAGCGCCTGCAACGCGCCCTCGCCGAGGGCGACGAGAGCCTGCTCGACACCGGCGTGGAGGAACTGCTGCGCTACGACGGTCCGGTGGAGCTGGCGACGTGGCGGTTCGCGACCCAGGACCTGACGATCGGGGGCCAACGCATCGCCGAGGGCGACCCCGTGCTCGTCGTCCTCGCCGCCGCCGACCGCGACCCGGCACGGTTCGCCGACCCCGACACGCTCGACCTCGCCCGACGTGACAATCAGCACCTCGGATACGGGCACGGCATCCACTACTGCCTCGGTGCGCCCCTCGCCCGGCTCGAGGGCAAGGCCGCGCTCGCGACGCTGCTGCGCCGCCTCCCTGACCTGCGGCTTGGTGCCGAACCGGACGACCTTCGCTGGCGTGGCGGGCTCATCATGCGGGGACTGCGCACGCTGCCGGTGGAGTTCACCCCGGAAAATGCATGACTGTACGTCAAGTCCGCTTGACTGTCATACGGCCGCCGTGACATCGCCTTGTGACTCCCGGAGGGCGTCGCTATGTTCGGCGGTCAACATCAGCCGTCACACGAGAGGTCATCGCATGCTCTCCGGTAATGGTCGACATCGCCGTCCCCGCCAGATACCCGCGGCCGTGGTCGCCGCGGGAGTGACGGGCGCGGGCATTGCCATGCCGCTGCTCGCCGCCACCGGCGCCAACGCCGCCGACGCCCCGACGTGGGACCGCGTCGCGCAGTGCGAGAGCGGCGGCCTGTGGAGCGCCGACAACGGCAACGGGCACTACGGCGGCCTGCAGATGACCCGCGAGATGTGGGAGGCCAACGGCGGTACGGACTATGCGCCGCGCCCCGACCAGGCCAGCCGCGCCCAGCAGATCGCCATCGCCCAGCGGATCCTGGACACCCAGGGCCCGGGCACGTGGTCGGGCTGCGCACCCGGCGCGGGCCTGGACCTGAAGGGCCCGGAGCCCGAGGTGGACCCGGGCACCGTCCAGGCCCCCGCGCAGGAACAGGACCAGGGTCACGACTCCCGGTCCTCGGACGACTCGCACTCCGACGCATCGAAGCCCGGCAAGCCGGCACACGACAAGCGGGGCGAGCAGGACAAGCAGGGCGAGCAAGGCAAGCAGGACGCGCAGGACGCGCGGGACGCGCGCGGCAAGCAGGACGGCACGCCCTCGTCGAAGCCCTCCGCGCCCTCCGCCCAGGAGAGTGCCGAATCCACCGGCAAGCACCGCAAGCCTCCGACGGACGATCCGGCGACTCCGTCGCCCTCCAGCAGCTCCTCGGCGGACCGGTCTCCGGCGCACACGCCCGGCGACAGCGGCGCGAACGACCGTACGGACAACGGCAGCAGCACCCCCACGACCCCGGACGCCGGAGCGGACACCGGAGCGGACACCGGGGCGGACGCGGGCGCGGGGACGGGCAAGCACCGCGCCCAGACGCCGCGTTCGGACGCGGAGCGCGCCTCGCGCGGCGGCGAGGAGGCGCGTACGGGCGCACCGCAGACCGGCGACTACACCGTGCGCCCTGGTGACAACCTGTCAGCCATCGCACAGGAGCACTCGGTAGCGGGCGGCTGGCATGGGCTCTACCACGACAACCAAAAGGTCGTCGGATCCGATCCGGACCTCATCCAGCCTGGTCAACAGCTCGAACTGAAGAAGCAGTAGGGCAGTTCGGGTCGAATGTCCGTTCAGGGGGAAAGTGAGACAAGGGTCTCGTTGACATTGGCCAGGGCAGTCTCGACCGGAATGCCACGAACCGTCTCCCACCTGCGGAAACGGCCTTATCTGACAAGGTGTGGAATCGAGAGGTGGCCGAAAAGGAGGGTTTGATCCCGTCGGCCGCCTGTGCTTACCGTCATCACCGCTCGCCACCGCGAGCACCACGGTCGTCACGCCGAATCCTGCCGGCGGCCGCGGAATCGTCGCGCAAGCGCCGTAGGCAGGAGCGGGGGAACCAAGGTAAGTCGCCGCAACGGGACGCCGGTCACAGGCCGGACGCACCGGAGCGGCTAGGGGTGAAGCCGGGCACGCGCAAGCCGCCCGGCCGGGCAACTCACGTCCGAACCCGACAGCTCACCTCGTAGGCGCCGGTGAGGAAACCGACTTATGTCCAAGGGCAAGCATCGTCGTCCGAGCAAGGCCGTCCGCATCGTCACCCTGGCCGGAGTCACCGGTGCCGCCGTCGCGGCTCCGCTGATGGTCGCCACGTCTGCCCACGCCGCTTCCGTGAACACCTGGGACAAGGTCGCCCAGTGCGAGTCCGGCGGCAACTGGTCCATCAACACCGGCAACGGCTACTACGGCGGCCTGCAGTTCTCGCAGTCCTCCTGGCAGGCCATGGGCGGTACGCAGTACGCGCCGCGCGCCGACCAGGCCACCAAGTCCCAGCAGATCGCCGTCGCCGAGAAGCTCCTCGCCGCGCAGGGTCCCGGTGCCTGGGGCTGCGCCGGTGAGGGCGGCCTGTCCCGCGGTGGTCCCTCCGCCGACGTCGACACCTCCGGTTCGAAGTCCTCGGGCACCTCCGAGCGCAGCACCTCCGCCCACGCCGACCGCAGCGAGCGCCAGTCGGCGCCGAAGCACGCCGCGCCGAAGTCGGACGACAGCGACGACGAGACCCCGGCTCCGCGCCAGGCGGCGCCGAAGCACGCCGCCCCGAAGACCGTCAAGACGGGCGACGGCGAGTACGAGGTCAAGGAGGGCGACACCCTCGGTTCGATCGCCGACGCCAAGAACGTCAAGGGCGGCTGGCAGAAGCTCGCCGACCGCAACAAGGACATCGTCGAGGACGCCAACCTCATCTTCCCGGGCCAGAAGCTGCACCTCAGCTGACCCAGTGACCCGGTGATGACCCGGTGACCCGGAAGAGGTCCTGCCCCCTCACCTGAGCAGGATCCGCCCCGCTCAGATGCGACCACCCCGAGCCGCATCTGAGCGGGGCTCCGTCGTTCCCGCCGCATGCCCGCTTCACCGCTCAGCGAACACTCCGTGCGCCCATTCCTCCCGTGATCTCGGCGTTTGTGCCATTTTTCGGTGAGGGCGACGGTCCGGCGGCGGGCGGAACCTCCGGGGCCCGTTAGGCTCGTGCTGCAGAACTCCAGACCCACAGAAGGAGACCCTCGTGCCGTCCATCGACGTCGTCGTAGCTCGCGAGATCCTCGACTCGCGAGGCAACCCCACGGTCGAGGTCGAGGTCGGCCTCGACGACGGCTCCACCGGCCGTGCCGCCGTGCCGTCCGGTGCCTCGACCGGTGCCTTCGAGGCCATCGAGCTCCGTGACGGTGACCCGAACCGCTACCTGGGCAAGGGCGTGGAGAAGGCCGTGCTGGCCGTCATCGAGCAGATCGGCCCGGAGCTGGTCGGCTACGACGCCACCGAGCAGCGCCTGATCGACCAGGCGATGTTCGACCTGGACGCCACCGACAACAAGGGCTCGCTCGGCGCCAACGCCATCCTGGGCGTCTCCCTGGCCGTCGCGCACGCCGCCTCCGAGGCGTCCGACCTGCCGCTCTTCCGCTACCTCGGCGGCCCGAACGCGCACCTGCTGCCCGTTCCGATGATGAACATCCTCAACGGCGGCTCGCACGCCGACTCCAACGTGGACATCCAGGAGTTCATGATCGCGCCGATCGGCGCGGAGTCCTTCTCCGAGGCCCTGCGCTGGGGCACCGAGGTCTACCACACCCTCAAGAAGGTGCTGAAGGGCCGCGGCCTGTCCACCGGCCTCGGCGACGAGGGCGGCTTCGCCCCGAACCTGGGCTCCAACCGCGAGGCCCTCGACCTCATCCTCGAGGCCATCAAGGAGGCCGGCTACACCCCCGGCCAGGACATCGCGCTGGCGCTCGACGTCGCCGCCTCCGAGTTCTACAAGGACGGCGTCTACAAGTTCGAGGGCAAGGACCGCACCGCGGCCGAGATGACCGAGTACTACGGCGAGCTCGTCGAGGCGTACCCGCTCGTCTCCATCGAGGACCCGCTGTTCGAGGACGACTGGGCCGGCTGGAAGACCATCACCGACAAGCTCGGCACCAAGGTCCAGCTCGTCGGCGACGACCTGTTCGTCACCAACCCCGAGCGCCTCGCCCGCGGCATCGAGGAGGGCAGCGCCAACGCCCTGCTGGTCAAGGTCAACCAGATCGGTTCGCTGACCGAGACCCTCGACGCGGTCGAGATGGCCCAGCGCAACGGCTTCAAGTGCATGATGTCCCACCGCTCCGGCGAGACCGAGGACGTCACCATCGCCGACCTGGCCGTCGCCACCAACTGCGGCCAGATCAAGACCGGTGCGCCGGCCCGCTCCGAGCGCGTGGCCAAGTACAACCAGCTGCTGCGCATCGAGGAGATTCTCGACGACGCCGCGGTGTACGCGGGCCGCTCCGCCTTCCCCCGGTTTCGCTCTGCGAACTGATCAGCGCAGCGCTCTGCGAACTGATCAGCGCGGCAAGGGCTGACAACGCCTCAGCTTCACCACGTCCTCGGCCACGGTCCCGTACCGTGGCCGAGGACGCCTTTGCGCGTCTGCAATCCGGACCTCAACCCCGGAAAAGGGGAGGCGATGTGGCGGCGGATCGGTTTTCCACCGCGACCAGGCTCAAAGCGCTCGGCACCGCGCTCGTGCAGGGGCCGCGGCCCCGCAGGACGCGGCCCCGCCGCAACCGGCTCACCGGTCGTGCGGCGCTCCTCGCGCTCGTCGTCTGCTCGCTGGTCGTCGCCCTCGCCTATCCCATGCGCCAGTGGGTCACCCAGCGGTCGGACATCGACGACCAGCGACAGCAGACGGAGCACGCCCGCGAGCAGGTCAAGCTGCTGACCGAGGAGAAGGCCCGGCTGCAGGACCCGGCGTACATCGAGCAGCAGGCGCGGGAGCACCTGCACTACGTACGTCCCGGCGAGACCGGTTACACCGTCGTGGACGGCAGCGGTGCCGCCCGGCGGCCGAAGGACCAGGGTGCCGCCGACCGTCCCTGGTACAGCAACCTCTGGGACGGTGTGGACTCGGCGGACGGCCGCCGCTGACCCGGTCTCCCACCGACCCGCCCATCCGAAGCCCGAGAAAACCGAGCACGAGCGAGCACATGGACACCCCTCCTCCCCAGACCGAGCCCACCGAGCCGACCGCCGCGGACATCGAGGCGTTCAAGCAGCAGCTCGGCCGTCCGCCGCGCGGGCTGCGGGCGATCGCCCACCGCTGCCCCTGCGGCAACCCCGACGTCGTCGAGACCGCGCCGCGGCTGGAGGACGGCACGCCGTTCCCGACGCTGTACTACCTGACGTGCCCGCGTGCGTCCTCCGCGATCGGGACGCTGGAGGCGGAGGGCGTCATGAAGGACATGACCGCCCGGCTGCAGACCGACCCGGAGCTCGCCGCCGCCTACCGCGCGGCGCACGAGGACTACATCCGGCGGCGTGACGCGATCGAGGTCCTCGAGGGCTTCCCGAGCGCCGGCGGGATGCCGGACCGGGTCAAGTGCCTGCATGTGCTGGTCGGTCACTCGCTGGCCGCCGGGCCGGGCGTGAACCCGCTGGGCGACGAGGCCATCGCGATGCTGCCGGAGTGGTGGCGCAAGGGCCCCTGCGTCACGTCGTGCGGCGAGGCCGCCGAGTGCGCCGGATCCGCCGGGGAGGGCGAATGACCCGCGTCGCGGCCGTCGACTGCGGCACCAACTCGATCCGCCTGCTCGTGGCGGACGCCGACCCCGTCACCGGTGAACTCACCGAGCTGGACCGGCGGATGACGATCGTCCGCCTCGGCCAGGGCGTGGACCGCACCGGGCGCCTCGCGCCGGAGGCGCTGGAGCGGACGTTCGCCGCGTGCCGGGAGTACGCGGACGTGATCCGTGAACTCAAGGCCGAGCGCACCCGGTTCGTCGCGACCTCCGCGTCCCGTGACGCCCGCAACCGCGAGGACTTCGTGCGCGGCGTCGTGGACATCCTGGGCGTGGAGCCCGAGGTCATCACCGGCGACGAGGAGGCGGAGTTCTCCTTCACCGGCGCGACCAAGGAGCTCACCGGCCGCGACGACCTCGCCAAGCCGTACCTCGTCGTGGACATCGGCGGCGGTTCCACGGAGTTCGTCGTCGGCGACGACCGGGTGCGGGCGGCACGCAGCGTGGACGTGGGCTGCGTGCGGATGACGGAACGTCACCTCGTGCGGGACGGCCGGGTGACCGATCCGCCGACGGCGGATCAGATCGCCGCGATAGAGGCCGATGTGCGGGCGGCGCTGGACGAGGCGGAGCGTACGGTTCCGCTGCGTGAGGCCCGTACGCTCGTGGGGCTCGCGGGGTCGGTGACGACGGTCGCGGCGATCGCGCTCGGCCTCACCGCCTACGACTGGGAGAAGATCCATCACGCGCGGATCCCCCTCGAGCAGGTCCGGGAGATCACGGACCGGCTGCTGACCTCCACGCACGAGCAGCGTGCGGCGATCCCCGTCATCCACCCCGGGCGGGTCGACGTGATCACCGCCGGGGCGCTCGTCCTGCGCTGCGTCATGGAGCGGACCGGGGCCCGCGAAGTCGTCGTGAGCGAGCACGACATCCTGGACGGGATCGCCTGGAGCATCGCCTGACGGGTTCTTTACAACGGGCGCGGAAAACGTGCGCGGGAAAAGTTCGTGAAATCCTTCACATGAAAAAGTGGCCCCGGGGTCCGCGAAGTGGGCCCCGGTCCGCCCATCCGGGCGGAATCGGGCTCGGAGGGGCGCGCTCCGCCTGGTTCGGGGCGGGTCGGGGAAGGGTGTTCACCGGTCGCGGCGGGACGGTGGTCCAGTCGCGCTCCGACCCGCAAGGCCAGTTCAGCGGGGGTGGTCAACGCGATCGAGGGCCCCGTGGTTCCCTCTCGGGGGTATGGCGTCGGTCACGTGAGCCGCGCAGTGTAGCAGACCCCCCTGTGCTCCTTGTGAAGGGGCGCACGAGCACCCGAACGGGTAGTGCTGGATACTCGAAACATGAGCACCACGGAGCGTCCACGGATCCTCGTAGTAGGCGGTGGATACGTCGGCCTGTATGCGGCGCGGCGCATCCTGAAGAAGATGCGGTACGGAGAGGCGACCGTCACGGTCGTCGATCCCCGCTCGTACATGACGTACCAGCCCTTCCTCCCCGAAGCGGCTGCCGGCAGCATCTCGCCGCGTCACGTCGTGGTGCCGCTGCGACGTGTGCTCCCCAAGGCGGAGGTCCTCACCGGCCGCGTCACCACCATCGACCAGGACCGCAAGGTCGCTACGATCGCGCCGCTCGTCGGCGAGGCGTACGAGCTGCCGTTCGACTACCTGGTCATAGCGATGGGCGCCGTCTCGCGCACCTTCCCGATCCCCGGCCTGGCCGAACAGGGCATCGGTATGAAGGGCATCGAGGAGGCCATCGGCCTGCGCAACCACGTCATCGAGCAGCTCGACAAGGCTGACTCGACGACCGACGAGGAGCTCCGCCGCAAGGCGCTGACCTTCGTCTTCATCGGCGGTGGCTTCGCGGGCGCGGAGACCATCGGCGAGGTCGAGGACATGGCCCGCGACGCCGCCAAGCACTACCGCAACGTGAAGCGCGAGGACATGCGCTTCGTCCTCGTCGACGCCGCCCCGCGCATCCTGCCCGAGGTCGGCGACAAGCTCGGCCAGTACGGCCGGGAGCACCTCGCGAGCCGCGGCATCGAGATCCACCTCGAGACGTCGATGGACTCCTGCGTCGACGGCCACGTCGTGCTGAAGAACGGCCTCGAGGTCGACACCAACACCATCGTGTGGACCGCGGGCGTCAAGCCCAACCCGGTGCTGGCCCGCTTCGGCCTGCCGCTCGGCCCGCGCGGTCACGTCGACACCCAGGCGACCCTCCAGGTCCAGGGCACCGACTACATCTGGGCCGCGGGCGACAACGCCCAGGTCCCGGACATGGTCGGCCGCCGGGCGGGCAACGAGAACGCCTGGTGCCCGCCGAACGCCCAGCACGCGCTGCGCCAGGCCAAGGTCCTCGGCGACAACGTGGTCTCCGGCATGCGGGGCTTCCCGCAGAAGGAGTACAGCCACGCCAACAAGGGCGCGGTGGCGGGTCTCGGCCTGCACAAGGGCGTGGCGATGATCGTCATGGGCAAGATGAAGATCAAGCTCAAGGGCCGTCTCGCCTGGTACATGCACCGTGGCTACCACGGTCTGGCCATGCCGACCTGGAACCGCAAGATCCGCATCTTCGCGGACTGGACCCTGGGCATGTTCCTCAAGCGCGAGGTCGTCTCGCTCGGCGCCATGGAGAACCCCCGCGAGGAGTTCTACGAGGCCGCCAAGCCGGCCCCGCAGAAGGCTCCGGCCGACGCGGCTCCCAAGGCCAAGGCCTCCTAGGCCTCAAGAGGTCTCAAGCGACCCGAAGGGCGTCCACCAATCCGTGGGGTGGGCGCCCTTCGGCGTGAGGTGACCTACTCTCAGCGGGAAGGACTACTGCACGGCCCACCGGTGTTTAGGTGTCAGGTACAGCTTTATTCGAAGTGCTGACACTTCATCATGGAGGTGTGCGACATGGCCCAGGCCGCCCGACGGCTCTCCGCGCTCATGGAACAGGTACTGGGGGCTCCGCTTCCGGTCCGTCTCCGCGCCTGGGACCACAGTGAGTCCGGCCCGCCGGGTGCGCCCGTCTTCGTCGTCCGCCGCCGCGCCCTGCGCCGCCTGCTGTGGAAGCCGGGCGAGCTCGGCCTGGCCCGGGCCTGGGTCGCCGGGGACATCGATGTCGAGGGCGACCTCTACGAGGCCCTCGACCTGCTGGCCGGCTTCCTCTGGGAGCGCGCCGAAGGATCCCGCCGCACCGGCCTCGCGGCCGCGCTGGACGCCCTGCGCGATCCCCGGATGCGCGCCGCCGGGCGGGAACTGCTCCGGCTCGCCGGGCCCTGGGTGCCGCCCGCGCCGCCCCGCGAGGAGGCCGTCAGGCGCAACGGCCGGCTGCACACGCTGCGCCGCGACAAGCAGGCCATCAGCCACCACTACGACGTGGGCAACGCCTTCTACGAGCGCGTGCTCGGCCCCTCGATGGTCTACTCCTGCGCCTACTGGGAGCCCGGCGGCACGCTCGAGGACGCGCAGCGCGCCAAGCTCGATCTCGTCTGCCGCAAGCTGGGCCTCCAGCCGGGAATGCGGCTGCTCGACGTCGGCTGCGGCTGGGGCTCGATGGTGCTGCACGCGGCCCGTGAGTACGGGGTGAGCGCGGTCGGCGTCACGCTCTCCGAGGAGCAGGCCGCGTACGCCCGCAAGCGCATCGCGGAGGCGGGGCTGGCGGACCGGATCGAGATCCGGGTCCAGGACTACCGCGACGTCGACGACGGCCCCTTCGACGCCATCTCCTCCATCGGCATGGCCGAGCACGTGGGCGCGGCACGGTACGCGGAGTACGCGGCGGACCTGCACGCGCTCCTCCGCCCCGGGGGCCGGCTGCTCAACCACCAGATCGCCCGGCGCCCGCTGGAGCGCGAAGAGGCGTACGTGGTCGACGAGTTCATCGACCGTTACGTCTTCCCCGACGGCGAGTTGGCGCCCGTCGGCCGGACCGTGGCGCAGCTCGAGGAGGCCGGGTTCGAGGTTCGCGACGTGGAGGCGCTGCGCGAGCACTACGCGCTGACCCTGCGGCAGTGGGTGGCCAACCTGGAGGCGCACTGGGACGAGGCCGCGCGGCTGACCTCGCCGGGCCGGGCGCGGGTGTGGCGGCTGTACATGGCCGCGTCCGCCCTGTCCTTCGAGCACAACCGCATCGGGGTCAACCAGGTGCTGGCGGTCCGTACGCCCGAATCCGGCGATCCGGGGCTGCCGTTGCGCACGCGGGAGTGGCGGGGCTGAAACGGGACGAGGGTCCGTCCCCGCGAGTGCGGGGACGGACCCTCGTGTGTCTGTCGTACGGCCGTCAGTCGGCCTTGATGGCGTTCAGCATGTTCATCCTGGCCGCCCGGCGCGCGGGCCACAGGGCCGCGAGGACGCCGACGACGGCGGCCAGGAGCAGGAAGACGGCCATGCTGCCCCAGGGAAGCACCAGTTCGTAGGTGGACACGCTCTTCTTGATCAGCTGGCCTGCCGCCCAGCCGAAGAAGACGCCGAGGCCGACGCCGAGCACACCGCCGAACAGCGAGATGGTCAGCGACTCGAGGCGGACCATCCGCTTGATGCCCTTGCGGTCGAGGCCGATGGCCCGCAGCATGCCGATCTCCTGCTGGCGCTCGAAGACCGACATCGCCAGGGTGTTGATGACGCCGAGGACCGCGACGATCACCGCCATGGCGAGCAGCCCGTAGAGCATGTTCAGCATCAGGTCGATCATCTTGGCGAAGCCGCTGCGGATGTCGTCCTTGCTCTCGATCTGGATGGCCGGGTTGTCACCGAGGGCCTTGCGGATCGAGTCCTTCGCCGAACCGGTCGCGCCGTCCTTGGTCTTGAGCATCACCTGGTTGTCGTGGACCTGGGTCATGTGCGGGGTGACGACCGCGGTGTCGACCATGATGCCGTGGAGCATCATGTTGCCCTTGTAGATGCCCGAGACGGTGAGCTTGCCCTGCTTGCCGTCCTCGAAGGTGGCGGTGAAGGACGAACCGAGCTTCCAGCCCTGGTTCTTGGCGGTGGTGTCGTCGACGACCGCGTGGGCGCCGGAGAGCCCGTCGAACGAACCGGCCGTGAAGTCGAGCTTGGTGAGCTCGCCGATGGTCTTCGGGTCGACGCCGACCAGGAACTGGTTGTCGTTGCCGACGCGGGCCGGGGACTGGCGCATCGCGCTGCTGGCGGTGACCCCGGGCTGTGCGGCGATCTTCTTGGCGATGTCGGGGGAGAGGTCGGTGCCGCTCGCCATGGAGACCACGTAGTCGGCCTTGATGGCGGCCGTGGCCATCTTGTCGACGGCGTTCTGCATGCTGCCGGCGATGACGGTCAGGCCGGTGATCAGGGTGAGCCCGATCATCAGCGCGGACGCGGTGGCGGCGGTGCGGCGCGGGTTGCGGACGGCGTTCTGCCGGGCGAGCTTGCCGGAGATGCCGAACAGGCGCAGCACCGGTGCCGCGGCGGCGATCACGGGCCGGGACAGCAGCGGGGTCAGGACGAAGACGCCGATGAGCATGATGCCCGCGCCCAGGCTCAGGACGGCCTTGTCGCCGCTGCCGCCGACGACCAGGGCGGCACCGGTGGCGGTCACGATGCCGCCGATGGTGTTGCGGACGACCAGGGAGCGGGTGCTGGCCTGGGCGTGGACGCTGTTCATCGCGGCGACCGGCGGGATCTTCGCCGCGCGGCGGCCGGGCAGCCAGGCGGCGAGCATGGTCACGACGATGCCGACGACCATCGAAACGGCCACGGTGGACGGGGAGATGACGAGCGGCCCGTCGGGCATGTGCCCACCGGTGCTGCTGATCAGCGCACGCAGCCCGGCGCCGATGCCGATGCCGGCGAGCAGGCCCGCGACACCGGCGACGGTGCCGACGATGAACGCCTCGATGAGCACCGAGCGGGTCACCTGGCGGCGGCTCGCGCCGACGGCGCGCAGCAGGGCGAGTTCCTTGGTGCGCTGGGCGACCAGCATGGTGAAGGTGTTGGCGATGATGAAGATGCCGACGAAGAGGGAGATGCCCGCGAAGATCAGCAGCCCGGTCCGCATGCCGTCCATCGACTGCGAGATGAACCTGGCCTGGTCGTCGGCGAGCTGCTTGCCGGTGGTGGCCTCGGTGTCGCGCGGGAGGACCTTCTCGATCCCGGCCTTGAGCGCGTCCTGCGAGGTGCCGGGCTTGGCCTTGACCTCGATCTCGTTGAACTGGCCGGGCTTGGCCCAGAGCTTCTGCGCGGTGCGGGTGTCGAAGAGCGCGAGGCTGCCGCCGGCGGAGACGTTGCCGTCGTCGGTGGTGAAGATGCCGGTGATCTTCTCGGTGAGGACGGGGCCCCTGACGGAGGTGCGCAGGGTGTCGCCGACCTTGTAGCCGTCGCGGGAGGCGGTCTTGGCGTCGAGCGCGATCTCACCGGCGCGCTGCGGGGCGCGGCCGTCCTTGATCGGGTAGCGGGCGTCCTTGCCGTCCGTGCCCGGGAAGTAGTTCGCGCCGGCCGACGGGAACTTGGGGAGGTCGCCGTTCTTGTCGGGGATGGCGGCGAAGCCGCCGACGGTGCCGGTCGCGGAGGCGGCCCCGGGCACGGTGGCGATCTTGTCGAGGAGCTGCTGGGTGAGCTTGGGGGCCTCGCCGGGCCTGCCCTTGCCGCTGTCCTCCTTGTGCGGCTGGACGGCGACGTCGACGTCGTCGAAGCCCTTCTGGGAGCTCTTCTGGTAGGCGTCGGAGATGGTCGAGGTGAAGACCAGGGTGCCGGAGACGAAGGCCACGCCGAGCATGACGGCGAGGACGGTCATCAGCAACCGGGCTTTGTGCGCGAGCACGTTGCGCAGTGCGGTACGGAACATCGGGAGGTCAGTCCTGGAGGAGGTCGTGTCCGGCGGTGGTCAGCTCGTGCGGCCCTTGGCGTCGAACCGCTTCATGCGGTCGAGGACCGCGTCCGCGGTGGGGCCGCGCAGTTCGTCGACGACGCGGCCGTCGGCGAGGAAGACCACGCGGTCGGCGTAGGAGGCGGCGACGGGGTCGTGGGTGACCATGACCACGGTCTGGCCGAGTTCGCGCACGGAGTTGCGCAGGAAGCCGAGGACCTCGGCGCCGGAGCGGGAGTCGAGGTTGCCGGTGGGCTCGTCGGCGAACATGATTTCGGGGCGCGAGGCCAGGGCGCGGGCGACGGCCACGCGCTGCTGCTGGCCTCCCGAGAGCTGGCTCGGGCGGTGCTTGAGACGCCCGGACAAGCCGACCGTGTCGACGACGGTTTCCAGCCACTTGGGGTCGGGCTTGCGGCCCGCGATGTCCATCGGCAGCGTGATGTTCTCCAGGGCGTTGAGCGTGGGCAGCAGGTTGAACGCCTGGAATATGAAGCCGATCTTGTCCCGCCGCAGCCGGGTGAGCTTCTTGTCGCTCAGCCCGGTCAGCTCGGTGTCGCCGATCCGGGCGGAGCCGGAGGAGACCGTGTCGAGGCCGGCCATGCAGTGCATGAGCGTCGACTTGCCGGACCCGGACGGGCCCATGATCGCGGTGAACTCGGCCTGGTGGAAGTCGACCGAGACGGCGTCCAGGGCGACCACCTGGGTCTCGCCCTGTCCGTAGACCTTGGTCAGATCTGTGGCGCGGGCGGCCACCGCGGTGGCTCGGACGGCGGTCTGGGCACCGAGGGGGGTGGTGGTCACGGGAGGACACTCCTGTCGGGACGGCGGGTGATGCCCATCCATCGTCCTGTCCGCCGCCCCGCCCCGGATCAGCTCTTGTGCCCGTTCTCGGGACCGTCTCAGGGGGTACGCGGCCCGGCCGCCGTCATCCTTCGGTATGACGGCGGCCGGCGCGTCAGGAGGCGAGATTGCGACAATTCCGAAACCCCATAGGGGTGGGGCGGTGAACGGGGCGGATCGGCCGCTGGCATGTGCCTATGGCGTCGGCACCTTGCTGATGCGCGTTCAGTTGCCAATAAAATAAGACAACCTCGGGTCCGCGTTCCGCTGTTTGGGGGGCGCTCCCCGGATAGGCTCGTGCTGCTCTCCTCGTGGGAGACCCGCGCGCGTACCTGCACGTGCGGTCCGTAGGGCCAGCCCGGATGGTGGAAAGCAGACACGGCGAGCTTAAACCTCGCTGGCCTTTGGCCGTGCCGGTTCGAGTCCGGCTCCGGGCACTTCTCGCTTGGCGGGTGGGCGGAGCCTCCCCCCTCGTACGATCCACCGGTCACGCCACCGGTTGTGTCACCGGTTACGTCCGGTCCCGCCCGTCCCGGGCGGAACCGATGGCCGCCCGATTGCGTTCTCCGGTAGGGGGTACGCGCGAAAAAGATCGTCCCAAAGCACGAGAGCCATTCCTTTGCCTACCCATTACCCTGGTCGGCAAGGCCGCGCAGGGTGGCCATGGAGGAGTGAAATGAGGAGCAGGAACCCGGTCTTCTCGCGTCGGGGGTTCACTCCCGGCAGCGGTTACGCGGGCTTCAACGCCGCACCGCAGCCCGGGTACGCGACCCAGGGCAACCCGTACGCGCAGCCTGGCAACCCTTACGCACAGGGCGCACCCGACCTCCAGTACGGCATGCCGCAGGCTCCGGCCCGGTCCGGCGCCATGACGATGGACGACGTCGTCTCGCGCACTGCCATCACGCTGGGTCTGGTGATCGTCGCCGCCGGCGTCTCCTGGGCGGCCAAGCTGCCGGTCGGCGTCGGCTTCGGCGCCGGTCTGATCGCCATGGTGCTCGGCTTCGTCCAGTCGTTCAAGGCCCGCCCGGTCCCCGCGCTGATCCTGGGGTACGCCGTGCTCGAGGGCGTCTTCCTGGGCGTGCTCAGCCAGTACTACAACAAGTACGCGAGCGGCGCCCCGATGCAGGCGGTGCTCGGCACGATGGCCGTCTTCGCCGGCGTGCTCATCGCCTACCGGGCCCGGATCATCAAGGTCGACCGGCGCTTCACCCGCTTCGTGGTGGGCGCTTCGATCGGTTTCGTCCTGCTGATGCTGGCCAACGTGCTGTTCGCCGCCTTCGGCGGCGGTGACGGCCTCGGCTTCCGCAGCGGCGGGCTCGGCATCGTCGTCGGCATCATCGGCGTGCTGCTCGGCGCGGCGTTCCTCGCGCTGGACTTCAAGCAGATCGAGGACGGCGTGCGGTACGGCGCCCCGCGTGAGGAGTCCTGGCTGGCGGCGTTCGGTCTGACGCTCTCGCTGGTGTGGATCTACACGGAGCTGCTCCGTCTGATCGCCATCTTGAACAACGACTAGCCGCGACAGCGGCGGGTGTGTGACAGGGCCCGGGAAGGCATTGCCTTCCCGGGCCCTGTCCCTTGTTGTCGGGGCGCTCCGGTCACCGGAACTTTCGCGCCGCCCGTCGTAGGTCGTACTCGTGGACGATCGCCTTGGCGTGGCCGTAAGCGAGGCCGTGTTCTCCGCGCAGCCAGCTGACCTTCTCCTCGAAGCGGGAGAGAGCGGGACCTTCGTCGACCGCGCGCAGCCATTCGGAGACTTCGCGGCCGGTGCAGTGCGGGATTCGGGCGAGCAGGTTCCGGTGGGTCTCGTCGGAGATGACGTAGGACATCGGCGCCTCCGGACGCGTCGGATGATGGTCCTTCATGTCACCGTGCCTGAGTGTTAAGCCAATGGCAACAGTCGGTGGGCGGCACATGCGGTGCCGGACCCCCGATAACCTCGGGGCGTGGATGACGTGACGCCCCTGCTGGCCGCTGTGGACACCTTCGCCGACCGCCTGCGCTCTCTGCCCCAGTCCCGCCTGAGCCGCGGTGCGGCCGCCGAGGCGTTGGCCCTGGCCAGGGAGCTGGCCGCACGAGCCCAGCGGATCGAGGAGCCGGGGCACGCCGTGCCGCGGGAGATGCCGGAGGCGGGGATGTTCGCCGTGGCCGATCAAGTGGCCGTCGCCGGGCACGACTTGGCCGAGGCGCTCGCCGCCGCGGAGGGGGACGGGGCCGGGGTGGCCGAGGCCGTGGCGCTGATCGGCGAGGCGTCGCAGCGGTGCGGGCTGTGACCGCCTCCGCCTTCCTTCTGCCTCCGTCTCCGCTTCCGCTTACAGCGAGGCGATGACGCGGTCGGCGAGGACGTAGACGTTGCCCGCCGCGCAGCCGAAGGTCAGGGCGTAGGCGCCGGAGACCCCGGAACCGCCCAGCAGCACGGGGGTGTCGCCGGTGCGCAGCGCGTCCGCGAGGCTCTCGGCGGTCTCGCGGTGGCCGGGCGTCATGCACACGGTGGTGCCGTCCGCGAAGACATAGACGTCGAGGGTGCCGAGCGGGCCGGGGCGTACATCGGTCAGCGGGATACGGGCGTCGGCGAGTTCGGCGAGGCGCTCGATGGTGCGCTCGTGGTCGCCCACGGCGGCGGACGGCGAGAAGTCGGGGTGCGAGGGGTGCCGGCGGCGGGCGGCGGCGAGTTCGGGGGACTCGGCGTCGGTGGGGTCCTCGTCGGGCTCGAACGGCGGGAGGTAGTCGACGCCGGGCACTCCGGTGAGCCCGGTGAGCAACGGGTGGGAGTCGGCAGGGTTGTTCAGGTCCCGGGACTCCTGCGCGGCCCAGAAGGCGCGTGCCTCGGCGAGCTCGCGCTCGCGCTCCTCGGCGAGGGCGTCGGCGACGGCCGCACGTATCTCGGTGAGTTCGGCGACGGGCGCGGTCCGGGCGTGCGGCACCGCGGCGTGGATGTCGCGCTCCGCGAGGCCCGCCACGGCGGACGCCAGCTCCGTGCGCAGGGCCCCGACCTGGCGACGCAGCCCACGGGTGACGTACAGGGCGGCGACGGACGCGGCCGCGGCGGTGGCAGCGGCCAGCAGCAGGGCAAGGGACATGGCGCTCACTGACGTACTCCCGGTTGCTATGGATCCCCCGAATTCCTACCTCAGCTTCGCGCGTGCTTCCCTGGGGCCACAGTGCAAAACGTCGTGAAAGGGACGGGACCTAAGACCTAGAGGTTCTCCGTTCAACCTATCTGACCTGCAAAAACGAATTTCCCCCGGGACGTTGGTCACATCCTGGGGGAAATTAGGTCACGGACCGGTCAGCGGGCTCAGCTGAGGCGCTCGATCACCATCGCCATGCCCTGGCCGCCGCCCACGCACATCGTCTCCAGACCGAACTGCTTGTCGTGGAACTGGAGCGAGTTGATCAGGGTGCCGGTGATCCGGGCGCCCGTCATGCCGAAGGGGTGGCCCACGGCGATGGCACCGCCGTTGACGTTCAGCTTGTCGATGTCGATGCCGAGGTCCCGGTAGGAGGGGATGACCTGGGCGGCGAACGCCTCGTTGATCTCGACCAGGTCGATGTCGCCGATGGTCAGCCCGGCGCGCCGCAGCGCCTGCTCGCTGGCCTCCACCGGCCCGTAGCCCATGATCTCCGGGGAGAGCGCCGAGACGCCCGTGGAGACGATCCGGGCGAGCGGGGTCAGGCCCAGCTCGCGGGCCTTGGTGTCGGACATGATCACCAAGGCGGCGGCGCCGTCGTTGAGCGGGCAGCAGTTGCCGGCCGTGACCATGCCGTCCGGGCGGAAGACCGGCTTGAGGCCCTCGACGCCCTCCAGCGTCACTCCCGCGCGCGGGCCGTCGTCCTTGGCGACGACCGTGCCGTCCGGGGTGGTGACCGGGGTGATCTCGCGCTCCCAGAAGCCCTTCTTGATGGCCTCCTCGGCGAGGTTCTGCGACCGTACGCCGAACTCGTCCATCTCCCGGCGGGTGATGCCCTTCAGGCGCGCCAGGTTCTCGGCGGTCTGGCCCATCGCGATGTAGGCGTCGGGCACGAGGCCGTCCTCGCGCGGGTCGTGCCAGCCCTCGCCGCCCTGCTCGGCGCGGGCGGCCGTACGGGCCTCCGCGTCGGCGAACAGCGGGTTGTGGGTACCGGGCATGCCGTCGGAGGAGCCGTTGACCGAACGCGAGACCGTCTCGACGCCGGCCGAGATGAACACGTCGCCCTCGCCCGCCTTGATGGCGTGCAGCGCCATGCGCGAGGTCTGCAGGGACGAGGCGCAGTAGCGGGTGATCGTGGTGGCGGGCAGGTGGTCCATGCCCATCTGCACGGCCACGATCCGGCCCAGGTTGTGGCCCTGCTCGCCGCCGGGCAGGCCGCAGCCGAGCATCAGGTCGTCGATCTCGCGCGGGTCCAGCGAGGGGATCTTGGCGAGGGCGGCCTGGATGATCGTCGCGGTGAGGTCATCGGGGCGCAGGTCCTTCAGGGAGCCCTTGAAGGCGCGGCCGATGGGGGAGCGGGCGGTGGAGACGATCACGGCTTCGGGCATCAGGGCTCCAGGGACGCTGGCGATGGACTCCCGGTGAAGTTACCCGTGCGTACGGGTTGGGGTCACGAGGGTTGCGTTGTGATGCGGGACTCCTTTCCAGTGTCGCGCCGTCGCTCGCCAGTGGGTGGTCAGTCGCCGTCGGCGGCTGCGGGGCGCAGCGCGGGCTCGGCGGGAGCCGACGGCTCCGCGGGCGTCGGCAGGCGCCGCCGCCTGCGGTGCTTGAGCAGGGCCCAGCGTCCGCGGGCCGCCGTGACCTCCGTGCCGGCCTCCGCCGCGGCCTCGGCCGCCGCACGGGCCACCGGCAGGATGCCCTCGCGGCGGGCGGCGTCCGGCCGTTCCTCCTCCTCGGGCCAGAGCCCCAGCGCCGCGCACATCGTCGGCAGCACGGCCATGGCTGCCGTGGCGTAACCCTCCGCCGAGGGGTGGTAGTTGTCCGGGCCGAACAGCTCGCGCGGGTTCGCCGCGAACTCCGGGCCCAGCAGGTCGCCGAGCGAGACCGTACGGCCGCCCGCCTCGAGCGCTCCGATCGTCTGCGCAGCCGCCAGCTGGCGGCTGAGGCGGCGGGCCAGCCAGCGCAGCGGCTGGTACACCGGCTCGATCGTGCCCAGGTCGGGGCACGTGCCCACCACCACCTCGCACCCCGCCTCGGTCAGCCTGCGCACCGCCTCGGACAGCAGCTGTACGGAGCGGGCGGCCGGCATCCGGTGGGTGACGTCGTTCGCGCCGATCATGATCACGCAGACGTCCGGGGGGTACCCCGGGCCGGACAGGAGCAGCGTGACCTGGCGCTCCAGGTCGTCCGACTGCGCCCCGGACAGCGCCACGTTGCGCAGGTCGACGGGCCGTTCGGCGATCGCCGCGAGCCCCGACGCGAGCAGCGCGCCCGGCGTCTGCCGGGGCCGGTGCACGCCCTTGCCCGCGGCCGTGGAGTCGCCCAGCATGCCCAGCACCAGGTGCTCGCGTCCGAGCCCGTGCACGAACGCCGAGCCGTAGCAACCGTCCGCGTGCGGCGGTGAGTCGTCGCTCCCGCCGACCACCCGCCTGGCGAGCGCCACTTCGGTGAGCAGCACCCCGAGCGCCGCCCCTCCGAGCAGGCCGATCCCGCCGCCCCCGTATGCCGCCGCCGCCGCGATCCTGCGTGCGGCCCTCGCCCTCGACATGGACATCGGCCCGCCTCCTCCGCTGCGCGAAACCGTGTTCACAGATGTTTCATGAACACTTCACGAATGCCGCACGCCCTTGCGCGGGCGCGCTAACAGCAGGGTGCCCCCGCTGCGGAGCTGTGCAACGCGCCGTTGGTGCGGACGGACGCGCAATAGGCTGGGCGTACGGGTACGCGACGAACCGCTAGTGCCCCTGACCGCGGAGATCACCGTGCAGTATCACGATTCGATGATTGAGCTCGTTGGCAACACCCCGCTCGTCAAGCTCAACAGCGTGACCGATGGCATCCAGGCCACCGTCCTGGCCAAGGTCGAGTACTTCAACCCCGGCGGTTCCGTGAAGGACCGCATTGCCGTGCGGATGATCGAGGCCGCCGAGAAGTCCGGTGAGCTCAAGCCGGGCGGCACGATCGTGGAGCCGACGTCCGGCAACACGGGCGTGGGCCTTGCGATCGTGGCCCAGCAGAAGGGCTACAAGTGCATCTTCGTCTGCCCGGACAAGGTCTCCCAGGACAAGATCAACGTCCTGCGGGCGTACGGCGCCGAGGTCGTCGTCTGCCCCACCGCGGTCGATCCGGAGCACCCGGACTCCTACTACAACGTCTCCGACCGGCTCGTCCGCGAGACCCCCAACGCCTGGAAGCCGGACCAGTACAGCAACCCCAACAACCCTCTCTCGCACTACGAGTCCACCGGTCCCGAGCTCTGGGAGCAGACGGAGGGGAAGATCACCCACTTCGTGGCGGGCGTGGGCACCGGCGGCACGATCAGCGGCACCGGCCGCTACCTCAAGGAGGTCAGTGACGGCCGGGTCAAGGTCATCGGCTCCGACCCGGAGGGCTCGGTCTACAGCGGCGGCTCCGGCCGGCCGTACCTGATCGAGGGCGTCGGCGAGGACTTCTGGCCCACCGCCTACGACGGCACGGTGACCGACGAGATCATCGCGGTCTCCGACAAGGACGCCTTCCAGATGACGCGCCGCCTCGCCAAGGAGGAGGGCCTGCTGGTCGGCGGCTCCTGCGGCATGGCGGTGGTGAGCGCGCTGGAGGTCGCCAAGCGGCTCGGCCCGGACGACGTGGTGGTCGTGCTGCTGCCGGACAGCGGGCGCGGTTACCTCAGCAAGATCTTCAACGACGAGTGGATGGCCGACTACGGCTTCCTGGAGGAGGCCGGCGACGCCGCGCGCGTCGCCGACGTGCTGCGCCGGAAGGAGGGCGGCGCGCTGCCCTCGCTGGTCCACATGCACCCCGAGGAGACCGTGGGCGAGGCCATCGAGGTGCTGCGCGAGTACGGCGTCTCGCAGATGCCCATCGTCAAGCCGGGCGCCGGTCACCCCGACGTGATGGCCGCCGAGGTCATCGGCTCCGTCGTCGAACGGGAGCTGCTGGACGCCCTGTTCACCCAGCGCGCCTCGCTCTCCGACCCGCTGGAGAAGCACATGAGCGAGCCGCTGCCGCAGGTCGGCTCGGGCGAGCCGGTCGCGGACCTGATGGCCGTGCTCGGCACGGCGGACGCGGCGATCGTGCTGGTCGAGGGCAAGCCCAAGGGTGTGGTGAGCCGTCAGGACCTGCTCGCCTTCCTCGCCGAGGAGAACGGCGTCAAGTGACGCCGGGCAGTCGCCCCGTCCCGTAAAAGGTACGTATGCGTCACGTGGCGGCAGCACGGACTTAACAAGGGTCCGTCATAGTGAAGAGGTGCCGGCAGGGGCGGTGTTCCCGTCCGGTCCGGCACCACCGGCGACGGCAGGATCTCCGGAGCGGCTCCCGGATTCCGCGGCCGTCAGGATGCGGACCTCGGGCCCACGCCCGGCCCGTGTCCCTCGCGGGGACCGCCGCCGTCCCGACTCCGGCTCCGGCCGGGGTGCGGCGGCCCCCGCGCGAACCGTCAGATGCTGTCGGCGTCCTTGCGCCCCCGCAGCTGCTGCCACGGGAACTTCCCCGCCGCCTGCGCCACGTTGACCCCCACGATCCCCGCCCAGGTCACCAGCAGCCCCGCCAGGCCCGCGTTCACCACGCCGATCGCGGACAGCGGGACGGCCAGGACGAGCGTGACCGCGGCGAAGCCGAAGCGCTCGCCGAACGTGCCGAACTCGGGGTCGCGCCGGGTCTGACCGCCGCCCCGTGCGGCGGTCATCTGATGCTCGGCGAGCTGGCGACGCACCTGCCGGTTCACGGCGGCGTCGACTTTCTGCTCCACCGTCCGGTCGACCTTCTCCACGAAGGAATCGACGAGTTCGGCCTCGTACTCGGCCCCCAGCTCCTTGCGGGTCTGCAGGGTCGCGTCGAGTTCCTTCTTGAGATCTTGGTCGTGGCCCGTCATGGCCACAACGGTACGGTCGGCGCATGCCCCGCCGCAGTGGGGCTAGCACCCGTATCCGCGATGGGGGACTCCCCTCGCCCGCCGAGGGCCCCCGTGGAAGGAGCAGTCCGTGACCGTACCCCTGCTGTCGTCCCTCACCGGGCCCGGTGCCGCCGACCGGGCGGACGCGCTCACGTTCGCCGGGCGGTCCTGTTCGCGTGAGGAACTGCTCGGTGCCGCAGGCGCCGTGGCACGCCGGATCGCCGGTGCGGCGGCGGTGGCCGTGCACGCGGAGCCGACGCCGGAGACGGCCGCCGCCGTCGTGGGCGGGCTGCTCGCCGGGGTGCCCGTCGTGCCGCTGCCGCCGGACGCGGGGCCCGTCGAACGCGCCCACATCCTCAAGGACTCCGGTGCCGAGCTGGTGCTCGGCGGCGAGGACGGGATCCCGGTCGACCTGCGGGAACGGGCCGACGCCCCGGGCGGGCAGCCGGAAGGCGGCACGACCGCCCTGATCCTCTACACCTCCGGCACGACCGGCGCGCCCAAGGGCGCCCTGATACCGCACGGTGCGATCGCGGCCGGCCTGGACGGCCTCGCCGACGCCTGGCAGTGGACCGCCGAGGACACCCTCGTGCACGGGCTGCCGCTCTTCCACGTGCACGGCCTCGTCCTCGGCGTGCTGGGCGCGCTGCGGACCGGCTGCCGCCTGGTGCACACCGGGCGGCCGACCCCGCAGGCCTACGCCGCGGCGGGCGGCAGCCTGTACTTCGGGGTGCCGACCGTGTGGTCCCGTATCGTCCGCGAGCCGTCCGCCGCACGGGAGTTGAGCGGTGCGCGGCTGCTGGTCTCCGGCAGCGCGGCCCTTCCCTCGCCCGTCTTCCGCGACCTCGAGGCGCTCACCGGGCAGCGGCCCGTCGAGCGCTACGGCATGACCGAGACCCTCATCACCGTCTCGGCGCGGGCCGACGGGGAGCGCCGCCCGGGCGCCGTCGGGCTGCCGCTGCCGGGCGTACGGACCAGGCTGACCGGCCAAGAGGAGGGCGGCATCGGTGAGTTGGAGGTGACCGGGCCGACGCTCTTCGCCGGGTACCTCGGCCGCCCGGACGCGACGGCGGCGGCGTTCACCGCCGACGGCTGGTTCCGCACCGGCGACATCGCCGCCATCGAGCCGGACGGTACGCACCGCATCGTCGGCCGGGCCTCCACCGACCTGATCAAGTCCGGGGGTTATCGCGTCGGCGCCGGGGAGGTGGAGAACGCGTTGCTCGACCACCCGGGGGTGAGCGAGGCCGCGGTGGTCGGGGTGCCGCACGACGACCTGGGCCAGGAGATCGTCGCCTATGTCGTCGCCGACGGGGTCGGCGAGCAGGAGCTGATCGACTTCGTGGCCGGGCAGCTGTCGGTGCACAAGCGGCCGCGCCGGGTGCGGTTTCTCGAGGCGTTGCCGCGCAATGCGATGGGGAAGCCGCAGAAGAAGCTGCTGCCGCCTGCATAATTTTATGCGGACCAGGTGGTTGTGAATGGAGGAGAGCTGATGAGCGAGACCGGTGGTGGTGGCGGCGGACCGGATGCCACCGCGCGCCTGCAGAAGCTCTTCGAAGGGCACCGGCTGACGCCCACCCAGCGTCGCATCGCGCACTGCATGGTGCGGCGTGCGGCCGATGCGCCCTTCCTCTCGAGCGTGGAGGTCGCCGAACTGGCCGGGGTCAGCCAGCCGTCCGTGACCCGGTTCGCGGTGGTGCTCGGGTTCGACGGCTATCCGGCGCTGCGGCGTCATCTGCGGGAAGTGGTTCCCGCGGTGCCGGAGCGGGGTGGGCATCCGCTCAACGAGTACCAGCAGGCGGTGCACGCCGAGATCGACAACCTCCGCCATCTCGCTTCGCTGCTCGCCGATCCCGCCCCCGTCGTCCGTGCGGGGCGGATGCTCGCCGCGTCCCGCCCGCTGCCCGTCCTCGGGCTGCGGGCCGCCGCCGCGCAGGCGGCCGGCTTCACGTACTTCGCCCGCAAGGTCCACCCGGATGTCCGCCTCCTCGACGAGGGCGGCAGCCAGCTGGCCGACCGCGTCGATGCGGCCGTGCGGGCGGGCGCGGATGCGCTGCTGTGCTTCGCGCTGCCGCGGCATCCGCAGGAGGTCGTCGAGGCGCTCGAGTACGCCCGCGGTGCGGGACTGACGGTCGTCACCGTCGCGGACTCCACGTTCGCGCCGGTGGCGCGGCACAGCGATCTGCTGCTGCCCGCGGCCGTGGGTACGGGGCTCGCCTTCGACACGGCGTGCGCGCCGATGTTGTTGGGGCGGGTGTTGTTGGAGGCGATGTGCGATGCGTTGCCGGATGCGCAGGCGCGGTTGGAGGAGTTTGATGTGAGGGCGGTGGAGCGGGGGTTGTTCGTGGAGTGACGGTTCCCGTGGGGGTGGGTGGTGGGTGGGGAGTTGTGCCCCGGTCCCGCCCTCTCACCGTCTCCTCCGGGGCTACGCCCCGGTCCCCGAACCGCGCTCCGCGCGGTTGTCCGGGGGCTTCGCCCCCTGGGCCCCCGCAACGCGGCTCCGCCGCTCGTCCTCAAACGCCGGACGGGCTGGAATGTCGGGGCCGCCCTGGATTTTCGCGCCCGCGCTGAAAATCAAGCCCGGCCCGGCACTCTCCAGCCTGTCCGGCGTTTGAGGACGAGCGGCGGAGCCGCGACAAGCGGGGTCTGGGGCGCAGCCCCAGGGCATCGCGCGGCAGCGCGGTCACGGGGTCCGGGGGCGGAGCCCCGGGGAACGGTGGAAGGGCGGGACCGGGGCACATCCGCACCCCCTCACCACCCCAGCACGCTCAGCAGCCCCGTCAACGCCAACGCCCCCGCCGCAACAATCGCCCGCCCCCGCAGAGCCCGCTCGCTCATCTCCCGGCTCCTCCCTCGCTGCTGATGCACAGACCATAGGAGACCGCCCACAGAACCCGCGTCGTACGGCGGAGCCAAGCTGCCCGTGATACCGGGGTATGACCCCCGACGGCGAAGGCGACGACAGCGGCGGCGCGGTTCTCAGGGGGTTCTCAGGGGGTCCTCAGATTCGGTCGCTACCGTGCCGCCTGGACCGGCAAACCCGGCAAACAGGAGGTGTGAAGTGGGACGCGGAGCGTATGCGTTGGCGCGGGTGGCGGTGGTGGTGCGGGCGTCGGCCCGCAGGCTGTGGTGGCTGGGGGTGCTGAGCGCGGGCATCGGCGCGCTGGTGCCGGGGCTCACCGGGCGCCGGATCGGCGTGCTCGCCGGGGCCGCGCTGTTCGTCGTCACCGCGGGAGCGGCCTTCACCGCACGCCGCACCCGCTACACGGAGCTCGCGCGCGGCGCGGACAGAGCCGGCCGCCAGGCGATCCTGCAGGACCGTGCCGTGACCGCACGGAACTGGAGCCGCGGCCGCCGCTGGTGGCTCACGGCCGCCTTCCTCGCGGCCGTCGGCTCGTCCTTCGCCGTACCGGCCGCCGCCGGCATGGCCCTGGCCGGGCTCGGCGCGGGCCTGTGGGCCAAGGCCCTGTGGCTGGGCGGCCTGGAACGCCGGGCCGACGCACTGCTGTGGGTCCGCACGGAGTGGGCGAAGGGCAGCCCCGCGGCCAAGCCCGTACCCGGCTATCTGACCACCGGCCTCGCCGCGGGCGACGCCGCCCCCGGCGGGGCCCGTCTCAGCGCAGCGCGCTGAGGCCCGCCGCGTGCGCGGCCCCGCTCTCGGCGACGAGCTCGTCGAGGGTCTGCGGGGTCCGTACGGGCACGAATCGTACGTCTCGTACGTCGTCACCGGCTGCCGCCGTATAGCCGTAAATCCCCGGCCGGGGGAGTGAGTTGTAGGCGTAGTGGTTCGAGAAGTAGTACGCCCCCGTGTCGAGCAGCGCGACATGGTCGCCCGCCGCCAGCGGCGGCAGCGGCCGGTCCACCGCGACCAGGTCGCCCGCGAAGCAGCACGGCCCGGCGACGTCCTGCGGCACGGGGGCGTCCCGCTTGGGGCGCCCCTGCGCGTCGTACGCCGCCACGCGCAGTGGCCAGGAGCCGGGCGCGTAGACGGTGCGCGTCGCGACCTGCGCGCCCGCGTGCGTCACCGCGATCCGGCGGCCCCCGGCCGACTTGGCGTACTCCACGCGGGCCAGCACCATCCCGCTCTTGGCCAGCAGTGACCGGCCGAACTCGGTGACCAGGCGGTAGCGCCCGTCGAAGAGCCCCGGCACGGTCGAGGCGAGCAGCCGGGCGTACTCCCGGAAGGTCGGAGCGACCTCGTCGGAGCCGAAGTTGACGGGCAGGCCGCCGCCGATGTCGACGGTGTCGACCTGCTGCCGCCCGGCCAACTCGTTGATCTCCTCGGCCAGTTCGTATGTGATCCGTACGCCCTCGGCCATCAGCTCCAGCGGGCAGCCCTGCGAGCCGACGTGCGCGTGCAGGCGCGTGAGCCACGGCCGCTCCGCGTAGGCCTGGACGAGCCAGGCGCGCGTCCCCTCGTCACGCAGGGCGATGCCGAACTTCGACGTCTCGGTGGCCGTGCTCAGCGCCGCGATGCTGCCGCCGCCGATCTGCGGGTTGACGCGCACGCCGAGCGAGGAGGACGAGGGCCGCTCGCTCATCAGCGCGTCCAGCCGGGCGAGTTCCTCCCGGCTGTCGGCGTTCACCGCGATGCCCAGCGCGAGCGCCTCCCGCAGCTCCTCGCCGGTCTTGGCGGGCGAGTCCAGCACGATGCGCGCGGGCCCGACCCCGGCGGCGCGGGCCAGCGCCAGCTCGCCCGGGCCCGCGACCTCGCAGCCCAGCCCCTCGTCGGCGAGCAGCCGCAGCACCGGCACCAGCGACGCGGCCTTCACGGCGAAGGCGTGCAGGATCCGGTCGTCGCCCGCGCCCACCTCGGCGAACGCCTTGCGAAGAGCGGTCGCGGCGGCGCGGATCCCGGCCACGTCCAGCAGCCCGGCCACCGGTGCGCCCGCCCCGACCAGGCCCTGTCCGACCGCCGCTCGCACGGCGGCATCCCGTGTGTTCTGCGTGAGGCTCATGTGTCCACTTCACCACTGGCGGGGAAGCGATGCCATGGGGCTGCGCGACACCTGTTGACTAGGGGTATTCAGCGTCGCAAGATGTGCAGTGTTCTATTCAGTCGTTCCATTCATCCCCAGGTTGTCCCCAGGGAGGCAGGGCTCATGTCAGGACCGCGACCCGTGCGAGCACCGCGAGGTACCGAGCTGAGCGCCCGGGGGTGGCAGCAGGAAGCCGCTCTGCGGATGCTGCAGAACAACCTGGACCCCGAGGTCGCGGAGCACCCGGACAAGCTCGTCGTCTACGGCGGCACGGGCAAGGCGGCCCGCGACTGGCGCTCCTTCGACGCCATGGTCCGCACGCTGCAGACGCTCAAGCAGGACGAGACGATGCTCGTCCAGTCCGGCCGTCCGGTCGGCGTGATGCAGACGCACGAGTGGGCGCCCCGCGTCCTGATCGCCAACTCCAATCTCGTCGGCGACTGGGCCAACTGGGAGGAGTTCCGCCGCCTCGAGGCCCTCGGCCTCACCATGTACGGCCAGATGACGGCCGGTTCCTGGATCTATATCGGTACCCAGGGCATCCTCCAGGGCACCTACGAGACCTTCTCGGCCGTCGCCGCCAAGCTCGCTCTTAAAAACAAGCACAGTGGCGGCACGCTCGCCGGAACGATCACCCTGACCGCCGGCCTCGGCGGCATGGGCGGCGCCCAGCCGCTCGCCGTCACCATGAACGACGGCGTCGCGATCTGTATCGACTGCGACCCGCGCGCCATCGAGCGCCGCATCGAACACCGCTACCTGGACGTCAAGGCCGACTCCCTCGACCACGCCCTCCAGCTCGCGGTGGAGGCGCGGGACGCGCGCCGCCCGCTGTCCATCGGCGTCCTCGGCAACGCGGCCGAACTCCTCCCGCAACTGCTGGCGATGAACGCCCCCATCGACATCGTCACGGACCAGACCAGCGCCCACGACCCGCTGGCCTACCTGCCGCTCGGCGTCGACTTCGACGACATGGCCTCGTACGCGGCCGAGAAGCCCGCCGACTTCACGCGCCGTGCGCGCGAGTCCATGGCCAAGCACGTCGAGGCCATGGTCGGCTTCCAGGACGCGGGCGCCGAGGTCTTCGACTACGGCAACTCGATCCGAGGCGAGGCGCAACTGGCCGGGTACGAGCGCGCGTTCGCCTTCCCGGGCTTCGTCCCCGCCTACATCCGGCCCCTCTTCTGCGAGGGCAAGGGCCCCTTCCGCTGGGCCGCCCTCTCCGGCGACCCGAAGGACATCGCCGCCACCGACCGGGCCATCCTCGACCTCTTCCCCGAGGCTGCGTCTCCTCAAAACGCGTCCCTCGCGCGCTGGATCAAGATGGCCGGCGAGCGCGTCCACTTCCAGGGCCTCCCGGCCCGCATCTGCTGGCTCGGCTACGGCGAACGCGACCGCGCGGGCGAGCGGTTCAACGACATGGTGGCGAGCGGCGAGCTGTCCGCCCCCGTCGTCATCGGCCGCGACCACCTCGACTGCGGCTCCGTCGCCTCCCCGTACCGCGAGACCGAGGCCATGCTCGACGGCTCCGACGCGATCGCGGACTGGCCGCTGCTGAACGCGATGGTCAACGTCGCCTCCGGCGCGTCCTGGGTCTCCATCCACCACGGAGGCGGCGTCGGCATGGGCCGCTCCATCCACGCGGGTCAGGTCACGGTCGCCGACGGCACGCCGCTCGCGGGCGAGAAGATCCGCCGGGTGCTGACGAACGACCCGGGCATGGGCGTCATCCGCCACGTGGACGCGGGCTACGACATCGCCGAGTCGGTCGCCGAAGACCGCGGCGTCCGCATCCCCATGCGGGAGGGGGAGTGACTTCAGCCCGTCCGGCGTTTGAGGACAACGCGGCGGAGCCGCGTTCAGGGGGGCCGGGGGCGCAGCCCCCGGAAGAAACGGTGAAAGGGCGGGACCGGGGCACACCTCCCTCCTTCCACGAGATGTGGAGTGAGCTCCTACCCATCGGCCGTGAAGCGGCCACCGGCGGCTACCGCCGCTTCGCCTGGACCGGCGCGGACACCGACTGCCGCGCCTGGTTCCGGGCACAGGCCGAGACCCGGGGCCTCGCCTACGAGCTCGACCGCAACGGCAACCAGTGGGCCTGGCTCGGCGACCCCGCCGCCGGTGACGCCGTCGTCACCGGCTCGCACCTGGACTCCGTCCCGGACGGCGGCGCCTTCGACGGCCCCCTCGGTGTCGTGTCGTCCTTCGCCGCCCTCGACGAACTGCGGGCGCGCGGCGCGCGCCCGGCGCGCCCGCTCGCCATCGTCAACTTCGGCGACGAGGAAGGCGCCCGCTTCGGCCTCGCCTGCGTCGGCTCGCGCCTGACCGCCGGGCAGCTCACCGTCGAGGCGGCCCACGCGCTGCGCGACGCCGACGGGATCACGCTCCCGCAGGCCATGGAGCGCGCGGGGTACGACCCCGACACCATCGGTCCCGACCCCGAACGCCTCGCCCGCATCGGCGCGTTCGTGGAGCTCCACGTCGAACAGGGCCGCGCCCTGGCCGACACGGCCCACCCCGTCGGCGTCGCCTCCGCGATCTGGCCGCACGGCCGCTGGCGCTTCGACTTCCACGGCGAGGCCAACCACGCCGGCACCACCCGCATCGAGGACCGCCACGACCCGATGCTCACCTACGCCAACACCGTGCTGGCCGCCCGCAAGAAGGCCCGCCTCGCCGGCGCCCTCGCGACGTTCGGCAAGGTCAGCGTCGAGCCGAACGGTGTGAACGCCATCGCCTCGCTCGTCCGCGGCTGGCTGGACTCCCGGGCCGCCGACGAGCGGACACTCGCCGAGGTCGTCGCCGCCATCGAGCAGGCCGCGGTCGAACGCGGCGAGCGCGACGGCGTGGACGTCCGGGTCACCCGGGAATCCTTCACCCCCGTCGTGGAGTTCGCCCACGGTCTCCGCGACGAGCTCGCCAAGCTGCTGGACGGTGCCCCCGTACTGCCGACGGGTGCCGGGCACGACGCCGGCATCCTCTCCGGTAGCGTCCCCACCGCCATGCTGTTCGTGCGCAACCCCACCGGCGTCTCCCACTCGCCCGCCGAGACGGCCACCGAGGACGACTGCCTCGCCGGGGTGACCGCACTCGCCGACGTACTGGAGGGCCTCGCGTGCCGGTGACCACGACCTACTGGGCCGAACACGCCTGGCTCGGCACGTACGTCGAACCGGACGTCGCCATCGACGTGGCCGACGGGCGCGTCACGGCCGTACGCACCGAGGTCACGGCCCCGCCGCCGGGAGCGGTGAGCCTGCGGGGGCTCACCATCCCGGGGTTGAGCAACGCCCACAGCCACGCCTTCCACCGCGCACTGCGCGGCGCCGTCCAGGTCGGTTCCGGCACGTTCTGGACCTGGCGCGACATGATGTACGGCGTCGCCGAAAAGCTCACCCCCGAGAGCTACTTCGCCCTCGCGCGCGCGACGTACGCCGAGATGGCCCTCGCTGGCATCACCTGCGTCGGTGAGTTCCACTATCTCCACCACGCCCCGGGCGGCACGCCCTACGCCGACCCCAACGCCATGGGCGAGGCCCTGATCGCCGCCGCTTCGGAAGCGGGCATCCGCATCACCCTCCTCGACACCGTCTATCTCTCGTCCGGCTTCGGCGAACCGCCGAACCGGCACCAGCTCCGCTTCTCCGACGGCACCGCCGCCGCGTGGGCCGAGCGGGCGGACGGGCTGACGCCCGCCCCGCACGCCCGCATCGGCGCCGCCGTCCACTCCGTACGTGCCGTGCCCGCCGACCAGTTGGCGACCGTGGCCGCCTGGACACGAGGCCGCAAGGCGCCTCTGCACGTCCACCTCTCCGAGCAGACCGCCGAGAACGACGCCTGCCGGGCCGCGCACGGCCGCACCCCCACCCGCCTCCTCGCCGATCACGGCGTGCTCGGCCCGCGTACCACCGCCGTGCACGCCACCCACCTCACGGACGAGGACATCCACCTGCTCGGCTCCACTGGAACCGGCACGTGCATGTGCCCCACCACCGAGCGCGACCTCGCCGACGGCATCGGCCCCGCCGTACAACTCCAGCAGGCAGGAAGCCCGTTGTCGCTCGGCAGCGACAGCCATGCCGTCATCGACCTCCTCGAGGAAGCCCGCGCCATGGAGCTGGACGAGCGGCTGCGCACCCGCACCCGCGGCCACTGGACGGCGGCGGCCCTGCTGCGCGCCGCCACCTCCGACGGCCACGCGAGCCTCGGCTGGGACGACGCCGGCCGCATCGAGCCCGGCGCGCTCGCCGACTTCACCACGATCGCACTGGACTCCGTGCGCACCGCGGGCCCGCCCCCGCGACTGGGCGCGGAAACGGCCGTATTCGCCGCGACAGGCGCGGACGTCCGGCATACGGTGGTCGGCGGCCGTCACATCGTGCGCGACGGGGCGCACCAGCTCGTGCCCGACGTGCCCCGGGCCCTCGCCGAGTCCATCGCCGCAGTCCACGGCCAGAGCCGATAGAGAGCAGTACCCCCATGACGACGATGACGACGACCACGGCCATCACCAACATCAGCAGTCTCGTCACCAACGACACCTCCTTCGGCACGGGCCCCCTCGGCCTGATCCAGGACGCGGCGGTCGTCATCGACGGCGACCGCATCGCCTGGGTCGGTGAGACAAGCAAAGCACCCGCCACTGACAACCGGGTCGACGCCGGGGGCCGCTCCGCCCTCCCCGGCTTCGTGGACTCCCACTCCCACCTCGTCTTCGCAGGTGACCGCACCGCCGAGTTCAACGCACGCATGTCCGGCCAGAGTTACAAGGCCGGCGGCATCCGCACCACCGTGACCGCCACCCGCGCCGCGTCCGACGAGGCGCTCGAGGCCAACCTCCTGCACCACCTCCACGAGGCGCTGCGCCAGGGCACCACCACCTTCGAGACCAAGTCCGGCTACGGCCTCACCGTCCACGACGAGGCCCGCGCCCTGCGCATCGCCGCCGCCCACACCGACGAGGTCACCTATCTCGGGGCCCACATCGTCGCCCCCGAGTTCGCCGACGACCCGGCGGGCTACGTCGCCCTCGTCACCGGCGAGATGCTCGACGCCTGCGCGCCGCACGCCCGTTGGGTCGACGTCTTCTGCGAGCGGGGCGCCTTCGACGGCGACCAGGCCCGCGCCATCCTGACCGCGGGCGCACAGCGCGGCCTGACGCCGCGCGTCCACGCCAACCAGCTGGGCCACGGCCCCGGCGTCCAGCTCGCCGTGGAACTCGGCGCGGCCTCCGCCGACCACTGCACCCACCTCACCGACGCGGACGTCGACGCCCTCGCCCACGGCAGCACGGTGGCCACCCTGCTCCCCGGCGCGGAGTTCTCCACCCGCGCCCAGTGGCCCGACGCGCGCCGCCTCCTCGACGCGGGCGCCACCGTCGCGCTCTCCACGGACTGCAACCCCGGCTCGTCCTTCACGAGTTCGATGCCGTTCTGCGTAGCCCTCGCCGTACGGGACATGCGCATGACCCCCGACGAGGCCGTCTGGTCCGCCACGGCCGGCGGTGCCGCGGCCCTGCGCCGTACGGACATCGGCCGCGTCGCCCCGGGCGCCCGCGCGGACATGGTCCTGCTGGACGCCCCGTCCCACGTCCACCTCGCGTACCGCCCCGGCGTGCCGCTGGTGTCGGCGGTGTGGCGCCGGGGCACAAGGGAGATCTGACGGCAGGTCAGCTGTAGACCGGCACGCTGATCCTCGCCGAGAGAGGGCTCTCGTCGCCCCGGGAGTCGACGGCCGCTATCGCATAGGTATAGGTGTGGCCCTTGCGTACATCCTCGTCGGCGAACCAGCTGTCCGTGGGCAAGTCGGTCACCTTGGTCGGGTTGAGGCGGCCCTTCTCAAAGCGGTACACCCGGTACTTGGCGATCTCTCGGGAGGGGTAGCGTTCCCTTTCCCACGTGATGCGCAGGTAGCCGAGGTTCATGTCGGGCACCAGGTTCCGTGGCGGCCGCAGGTCGTAGTTCAGGTACTGCGAACGCTGGGCGGTGAGCGTCTCCGAAGGCTTCGACTCGTTGCCCGCCTGGTCCACCGCGGTGACGTAATAGAGGCGGTACTGCCCTGGAGCTGGCTCGCGGTCTTCGAAGTACCGGTTCGTACCACGCGGTTGGGTGGCGATCAGCTCGAAGGGCTCGCCCTTGTCGGCCGCGCGGTAGATCCGGTACTCCTTGACGCTCGTGTCACGGTTGTGGTCCCAGGCCAGCATCATGTAGGTGGAGCCCACGAAGCCGAGATCGGTCACCCGGTCCGGCGGGGTGGTATCCGAAGTGGCGTACCGGGCGATACGTGATGGCTGGGACTGGGCTCCCCCCTTGTCGAACGCGGTGATCACGTAGTCGTAGACGGTCCCGTCGTTCGACGGCGTGTCGGTGAACGACGTCTCACGAGTGGTGCCGACGACCTGCCAGATGCCCAGGGGTGCGATCCGCCGGTAGACGTGATAGCCCGCCACATCCTGGTCACCGACCTTCGCCCAAGTCACCCTCACCTTCTGTCCGGAGGAGGACGCCTCGACCCAGCCCGGGGCGCTCATCGCGGTGCTCACCCGCGCCTCGACGGACCGCTCCGAGACATTGCCCGCCTTGTCGACGGCCGTCACGGCGTACTCGTAGGAGTCACCGTTGCGGGCCGGACGGTCGACGAGAGACGTCTTCGTCAGCGGCTTGCTGCCGCTGATCGTGCGCCAGTCGCCCGGGTTGGCGTCGCGCGGCACCGTACGGCGCAGCACCCGGTATCCGGCGAGGTCCATCTCATTGTTCTTCGGCCACGAAACCGTGGCCGTGCCGGACGAACGGTCGTACGCGGCCCGCACTTTGCCCGGCCGGAGCGGCTCGACCTTGTCGTCGGCCTTGCCGGTGACGGGCGTGTAGCCGAACTTCACGCTCGCCGGCCCGGTGAACGCTGCGTAGTCCACGCGCAGCGTGTGCTTGCCCCTGGGCACGGTGACCTTGACGGTCTTCTTCTGCGGCCGGGACACGTCCTTCCACAGGTCGATCTTGCGGCTGTCGTCGAGGTAGACGCGGATACCGTCGGCCGCCTCGGCGGTGAAGGTGAAGGGGCCGCCCGAGCCGAAGTCGCGGGTGGTGGTCCAGCGGACGCCGAAGTTGTCGCGGGGCAGGCCCGCGGGGGCACCCGTGCCGTACTTCTCGTCGATGGTGCTGTCGCAGGCGGTCTTCTTGGGCGTGCCGCGGAAGGTGGTGTTGGCGTAGAAGCTCGCCTTCCAGACGCCGGGTGCGCAGTTCGCGGCGGGTGCCGCGTGGGCGGTTCCGGCGGTGGGCAGGGTCAGGCCCAGGGTCGCGGAGGCGAGGGCGAGCGTCGTGGCCGAGGCGCGATGTATGGCGTTTCGACTGATCACGGTTGAGTTCCTTGCAAGTCAACGTGTGGCGCAAGGTGTGGGGGGAACGCCGTCGTTGATCATGCCATGACTTGGCAAAATCCCCCTTGCGCCCGCTGTGTCCGCGCGGTGAGAGTGACCTGATGAAAACGATCGGATTGCTCGGGGGCATGAGCTGGGAGTCCTCCGCGGAGTACTACCGCCTCCTCAACGAACTGACACGTGAGCGACTGGGCGGCCTGCACTCGGCGAAGTGCGTCCTTTACTCCGTGGACTTCGCGGAGATCGAGCGCCTCCAGGCCGAGGGGCGCTGGCAGGAGGCGGGCGAGATTCTCGCCGGTGTGGCCAAGTCACTGGAGGCGGCGGGCGCGGACGTGCTGGTGCTCTGTACCAACACCATGCACAAGGTCGCCGACCAGATCGAGGCCGCGACCGGCGTCCCCCTCCTCCACCTCGCCGACACCACCGCATCCGCCGTACGCGCGGCGGGCAAGCGGCGCGTCGGCCTGCTGGGGACCGCCTTCACGATGGAGCAGGACTTCTACCGGGGCCGCCTCGAGTCGCAGGGCCTGGACGTCCTGCTCCCGGACGAGGACGGCCGCCGTGTCGTCCACGACGTGATCTACGAGGAGCTGTGCGTCGGCATCGTCCGCGACGAGTCCCGCGAGGCGTACAAGTCCGTCATCCGCAAGCTTGTTGACGAGGGCGCGGAGGGCATCATCCTGGGCTGCACGGAGATCGAGCTGCTGATCGGCTCCGAGGACAGCCCGGTGCCGGTCTTCCCGACGGCCCGGCTGCACGCGGAGGCGGCGGTGGAGGCGGCGCTGGGGTAGATCCGGGACGGTCAGCCGCGTGGATCTGCCCACGCGGTCATGCACTGTTCCAGTGTCCAAATGCGGACCTGTGCCCGAACCTTGGCAGCGTATAAATCACGCTCCACGAGGATGCTCAGGTCGCCCGTGCCGAGTAACTGCCGTGCCGAGTGCTCGACCAAGGTCATGCCGGTCGCTCCACCGGCATGCAGCATCCGGAGTACCTCGCCGGACCAGGTACGTTCGTGCAGGACCCAGGGTGTCTCGCCCGCTGCCGTGAGTTCCAGCATCGTCGCGAATCGCGTGGCGCACGTTCGCCGCGCGGTTCCGTCTTTCACCTGGAAGATGTGATTGCCGGTCTCGATCAGAGTCGCGGTGGGGAGGATGAACCGGATCCCCAGGGATTGGCGCTTTCGGAGCTCTGCCACCGTCTGGGCGTGCTGTTGGCTCTTGCCGGGAACCGAGAGGATCTCGACCAGTACCGATGTGTCCATGAAGTCGACAACGGGAAGCGGGAGTAAGGCTTTGCGCGCGTGTGTCACAGAGACCCCAGGAATGCGTCAAACGCACCGGAGTCCGTTCCGTGTGTCTCACCTGCGGCGGGCAGCCGCCCCTCTGCGACAGCATCGCCAAGTCCGCCGGAGGCCATGAGTTCCGGGTAGCCGGGGAGCTCAATGAGCCGACGCAGGCGGCTTTTTCCGTTCTCGGGGTCCCGATCGGAGACGATCACACCTTCGTGGTCTTCACCGTTGAGTGCGTTGAGCAGGGCGGGACTGTGTGTGGTCAGCAGGACGCGCAGGGGCTGGTTCCTCGCCTGCCTTTTGATCAGCGTCAGCACGCGTGAAGCCTGGTCCGGGTGGAGGCCGTTCTCGACTTCCTCGACTACGAGTTGGCGCGCGCCGACGCTTTCGTAGCCGGCCGAAGCAAGCAGTGGAGAGCCGAGGACGGCGGCACCGAAGGCGAGGAATCTCAGGACACCGTCGCTGACGGCGCGTGCCGGTACGCGATTGACCGTGCCGTGCGGTGATTTCTCGCAGAGTACGAGCTGCACGTCGCCGAGGTCGGTCTCAACCGTGGTCAATGAGTCCACATGCTGTTCCGACATCTCGGAGACCATGAGCTCCAGTTGGGCGAAGCCCTCCGGGTCCTCCGACCTGGCCACAGCCAAAGCAGCGCTCAAGTTTTCCGCGTTGCTCCTCAACGAGGAGTCGTTGATGTTGACGTACTGGCGCATGAGGTGAGGTACCGGGTCGAGCACAAAGACGTTCATCAGTGCGGCTGCGACACCGGAAATGCCCTGAAGGAGCTGCTGCACATGCTGAGACCTCAGCGGCAGCCGCGTGTACGCCTGGCTCAGGACGGAACGGTGCCGGGACATGGGGACCGGACCGGCGAGCCGCTCGTTGCCGTCGTAGAAGTACACCTCGAGATCGCTCCCGTGCGGTGACGCACCACGGGCATCGAGGAGAGCCCGTCCACTGAGGTCACTGCCGTCCGAGCCCGTACCCGAAACACAGATGACGCGCTCGCTCGTGATCCGGACTTCGGGCTGGGCTTCGATGCGGATGCTGTAATCGACCATCCAGTCATCAAGGTGAACTCGGCAGCCGACGTGGAACGAGCTCAATCCGAATGGGGGGCATCCGGCCGAGCCGCCGCGAATCGGCTCCTGTCCGGTCCGGCTTCCGTCGAGTGCGTCCCGGATGTCGTGTCCGCCCGCCAGGCGCGACAGAAGTACGAGGGCATCGAGTGCGTTCGATTTTCCGCTGCTGTTACGGCCGACGAGCACGGTGAGGTCGGACAGCGGTAGTACCTGCTGGCTGAAGCTCTTGAATTCCTTCAGGTGCAACTCCTCGATGCGAGGAGGAGGCGAAGGATTTGCTGTGTCCACGTGGCTGCCGTTCCATCGTGCGGTCAGTTGCGTGCGCGATCAGTGTCCCGCATTCCTGGTGCCGAGCGTGGCGGCTCACGCTGCGTCGTCCGCTGTGGCACGGCAGTCCCGGCACAGGCCGGGGCTCTCGGCGCGGAAGGCGCGTTCGCAGCCGTCGCACGTCTGGAACGGCAACGGGCCGGTCGGTTGCACCGGTTGGGGCTCGGCGGCGGGGGCGATCGGCAGGGCGGGCGGCAGCCAGTTCGCCAGGCGGTAGGCCAGCAGGCGGGCGGGCCAGGTGATGGTGCCGACGGGCAGATCGGCGGTGAGTGTGCGGGTGATCTGCTGCGGGCCGATGCCACGGTCCAGCCAGTCGCGGACGGCGGGGGCGAGGCTGCGTACGTCCTTCTGCGACAGCAGCATCCGCGGGTCGCGGCGGCGCAGACTGGCGAGCAGTTCGGCTGCGGGCTCGTCGACGGGCTCGTCGACGGGCGGGAGTTCGGGTTCGGTGGCAGGGGGCCGCTGCGGGGGCTTCGGGGCAGGCCGTTTCTTGGCGAGGCTGACGGTGGGGACGGGCGGGGCGCCCGGACGCTCGTACCAGTGGGTGCGGGTCACCACCCGGCCGGTCTCGGTGCGGATGCGCTTGCGCTCGAGGTATCCGGCCTGCTCGAGCTCCTTCAGCGCGCGGGCGATGACGATCTCGCCTTCGCGGAAGCGGCGGGTGAGGTCCTTGATCCCGATGTGCGCCCCGTCGGGCAGCGACTGCACGTACACGCCGATGCCGATCGCCACGAGGGAGAGGTCGGGGTGCTGGGCGAGGTGGTTGCCGACGACGGTGAAGTGGGAGTCGTGGCGGTGCCGGATGTGGGTCACTCCGGCGTGAGAAGACTGCGTGCGCGCGGGTGGGCGCGCGCTAAACTGCGCGTCAGTCATGGGGAAGTGGTTCTCTTCCTTGATGATCAGGCCCTCGGCCGGGGGTTGCAGTCCCGCCGGGGGCCGTCGTCTGTCCGGGGTTACTGGCGCGACCGTACCGCGCCGTTCGCGGCGTCTGCCACAGAGTCACCCGATGGTGTGACGCGCGCCGGGTTTGGTTGGTATTGGTAATTCCCAACATTCTTTAACTGGGCGTCTGGGCGGGCCAGTTCACGGTTGACCAGGTCTTGAAAAGCTCGATCCGGAGTGAGGAGCTGAAGGCATGAGTGCAGGGCATCGGCTGGTGCTGTGGGACATCGATCAGACCCTGATCGACTGCGGAGGCGTGAGCCATGACGCGTACGCGGCGGCGTTCGCCCGCGTCACGGGCCAACGGCTCGAAAGAATGGTCAACATGGCCGGGCAAACCGAACTGGCGATCGCGACCGACATGCTCGAACTCAATGGTGTACGTGCCGAGTCGAGCGTGGTCGGGCGTCTGACGGAAGCGTTGGTGGACGAGCACAGTGCTCGTACTGACCAACTCGCCGCGACAGGGCGGGTGCTGCCCGGAGCGCAGGCGGCGGTGTCGGCGCTGTCGCGCGAGGGCAACGTGCACCAGTCGGTGCTCACGGGCAACGTACGCAGGCTCGCGGAGCTGAAGTTGCGTGTGTTCGGGCTCGCGGAGCACATCGACTTCGACTCCGGTGCGTACGGGGACGATGCGATGGAGCGCACCGCGCTCCTTGCGCATGCGTGGCGGCGCGCTCACGCGCGGCACGGGCGGACGTACGCCGGGCCCGACACGGTGATCTTCGGCGACACGGTCCGGGACGTCGCCACGGCGAAGGCGGGCGGTGCGCTGGCGGTCGCGGTGGCTACGGGGCGGGCGACGGCGGAGGAGCTCGCGGCGGCTGGGGCGGATGTGGTGCTGCGGGATCTCGTGGATACGGGGACTGTGGTGGATGCTGTGCGCGGGAGCCAGTAGCCGATCCCTCCGGAGGTGCTGGTGCTGCGCTCCCATGCGCCCTTGACGCCGCCCGGTGCCAGGGCGACGCTCGTGCCATCAGGTGCGACGTCACAAGGGAGTTGGCCATGTCGCTGCGGTTCTTCGGGAAGGACCCCAACACTGATGGCGATGAGTGTCCTACGGTTTGGGTCGATGAAGAGAACGCTGACGTGGTGCTGCAAGGATGGAAGGCAGACGACCGTACGAAGGGCCAGTGCCTTGAGGTCGGTCACATCCCTGACGGTGAGGCTGTGATCAGGATTCCGGCCCGAATGGTGTCCCTGGTACGGAAGGCTTGTGATGCCGCAGAACAGCGCGCCCAGCTTCTCTGAGATGGTTGCTGACTGCCGTAGTTCAGCAGTTCACTTGGAGATGCGTGACACCTACGGCATCGCCGCTGAGGCTGCGGAGTTCCAGGCGTGGAAGGCGGGTGACGACAGTAGTCGGCATGACCGTACAGGACGACGACGTGCTTGGCTGGATCTTGTTGCCGAGACCGTGGCACGCGGTGTGGTGATCTGTCGAGCCCGCATCGTGTCAGAGCCAGTGTCTGAGTACATCCGATTCGAGCACGCCGGCACCGGACTGAATATCGAGGCTGGAGAAGCGGTTCGTTGGCTGCCTCGGCGTCTCGCATCAGACATCGCGTTGCCGGGGAACGACTTCTGGCTGTTCGATGACCGAGTGGTGAGGTTCAACCACTTCACCGGCGATGGAGCCTCGGCCGGTCCGGAAATCAATGATCAGCCAGCAGTGGCCAAGCTGTGTTCTGCTGCCTTCAACACTGTGTGGGGCCGTGCAATCCCGCATGGAGACTTCAAGGTCTAGTCAGAGCCACAGGAACAGTTGTCCGTGTCCGCCTCGCCCTCGTCGAGTGCTCAGGCTGCCCGTGAAGCGCTCGCGGGGAGGCTGCGCGAGCTCAGGCTCGATGCAGGACTGACCGGCCGTGACCTTGCCGCTTCGTGTGGCTGGCACCCTGCGAAATCTTCCCGCATTGAGAATGCGAAGACTGCTCCGTCGGATGATGACCTGCGGGCCTGGTGCCGCGCCTGTGGCGCCGAGGACCAGCTGGACGACCTGATCGCGGCCAATCGCAGCGCTGACTCCATGTACGTTCAGTGGCGACGGTTGCAGAGAACAGGTCTCCGTAGGCTCCAGGAGTCATACGTCCCGCTGTATGAGCGCACACATCACTTCAGGGTCTATTCGACAAGAGTGATGCCGGGAGTGCTGCAGACCGAGGACTATGCCCGGGCGCTACTGAAGTCCATTGCGCAGTTCAGGCGGTTGCCGGACGACGCGGCAGAGGCGGCATCAGCTCGAGTCTCCCGATCGCAGGTCATCCGGGAAGGGAACCGTCGTTTCGCCTTCGTGGTGGAGGAGGATGTTCTCTACTACCGGTATGGAGGGGCCGACGTGTTGGCGGCTCAACTCGCTTATCTTCTGGCGGTTATGTCTCTGCCGAACCTCTCCCTCGGCGTCATTCCGCGCACGACCCCGCGTGAGATGTGGGGTCAAGAGACCTTCACCATGTTTGACGATCAGCGGGTACACGTGGAGCTGCTGACAGCGAAGGTGACGGTGGCGCAGCCCAGCGAAGTAGCCACCTATGCCCGGGCGTTCGCCGAGTTGTCCAGGATGGCTGTTCATGGGTGTGAGGCTCGGAAGCTGATCGGCGTAGCGATCAACTCCCTGGGACGACCGTCTTGCAATCGTCTGCAACCTCATAGTGCGGGAAGACGCCTCACTTCTAGCGTCCATGCTGGCAGGACGGATCGGTTGGCAGTCTCGTGGGCCGAGCGTCCGTGCCACCTTGCCCAATGCCGTTCAGCCTTGGTGGCGGACCAGAAGAAGTCGAGGACCCATGTCTCCTGCAGACGAAACCAACGACCGCACCGCGCGGCAACACGCGCCGATCACGACCCTGATGGCGGGCGACAACGCACCCCTCGACCTGGTGACGATCCGTGCCACCGTCCGTCGAGCCCTGCGGTACCGCCCCTCTCCGCCCGGCCTCGGCGAGACCCGGGAGATCACCGACGCCCTGCGTGGGCATCTTCAACTCATGCTTCCGGAGGCGCAGTACCGCGTGGATCAGCTCGAGCGCGGCAGTGATGCCTGGCTTCAGTGGAAGGCGCTGATCGTCCGCGTCAGGGACGACGTCGACCGCGACAGCGGCCTGAGCCGGCACGCGGCGGCCGTCCACATGGCCGAACTCGGCCGCACCTGCCGTCGCCTCGTGGACTGCATCGACGAGTGAGGCCATCACCCAGCGGTGGCGGCGGATCTGGCAAACGAGCGCAACCCTGTTCGCTCTTATGGGCGATAGCTTGGAAGTGGGTTTCGAAGTACTTTCAAAGTTATGAGCGCCGAACACGCCGCCGTGAACTTCTCTGAGTTGGTCAACAGGAACAAGCAGACGCTTGCCCGGCTGAAGGAGTCGCCGCGGCTGCTTCTGCATCGCAGAGACGGTGAGGACTTGATCCTCACCACCGCGGTCCGGGCGGAACAGGACCAGACCGTGGTGTCGGCTGCGACGCGGATGCTCGTAGCCATGGCACGACGTGAACCCGGCAGTATGGAACTGCTCCTCGACATCCTTCCGGATGCCTTCCCCTGGGTGCACTTCCTACCCGATCGGGACGTCCACGCCTTCGCGGTCGAGCTGGTCGACACCATGAGGGCTGCCGAATCGGTCTCCAATACCTCGGCTGTTGCCCAGATGCTCATCGAGTGGGAGCACACAGCCGAGGTCTATGCCGACCCGGAGCTGCTGGCTGCTCTTACCAGGAGTCATGACTCCGACTACGGGCCGGTGCCGGATCCCAGGGAAGTCGCGTGACTCCAGGTCGCGGCGACCGGGTCGCTCCACCCGCGCCGGAAGGGCATTGGGAGGTCAGATTCGCGGATGCTGCCGCTGCCAAGGGCTGGGAAGCGCTGTCACAGCAAGCCTGCGAAAACACGTACCGTGCCTGGGTCGTCATGCGGACCGATCCCAGGCCAACCGTGAGCACGCCTCGTCATCACCGCCTGAAGGGGGATCTGGCGCATACACCCCGCAATGGGCGCATATGCGAGCAGTGGCAGATCGAAGTGACCGGCGGCGGGCGCGTTTGGTACCTCGTGGACACCGGTCGTGACACCTGCTGGATCACGTATGCAGGCACCGGGCACCCACGAGCAACAGACCGCCGGTGATCGTCGGCCTCGTGTCACCGGCCGAAAATTGGCTTACACCGTTGACCGTGCAGTCGCCGACCCGCCCGCGGCGGCGATCTTGCAGATGGTCTCGACGAAGGCGCGGACCCGGGCGGTGTTGCCGGACGTGGGCCAGAGGAGGCCGTATTCGACGGGCGGGGCGTCACGGAAGGGTACGAAGGTGATGCCGGGGCGGGAGTAGTAGTCGACGGCTCGGGCGGAGGCGGGGGAGACTCCTCGGTTCGCCGCGACGAGGGACGGTATTTCGGTCCAGTGGGTGGCGGCGGGGCCACGGGGGATGGGGCGGCCCTGGGGTGTGTGGGTCGGGAAGTGGTGGTCGAACCAGTAGGGCGGAATGTCTCCGGCGGCCATTGTCACCAGCGAAGTGCGGGCGAGGTCTTCGAGGGAGACGGTGTCGCGCCGGGCGAAGGGGTGTTGGGCCGGGACGAGGAGGGCGCGGAGCTCGGAGAAGATGACCGGGCCGGTGGTGATGTCCGGTTCGTCGATGGGGAATTCGGTGAGCTGGAGGTCGAGGCCGCCGGAGCGCAGGAGGCCGAGGGGGTCGCCGAGATGCACCTCCTGCACCTGGACGTCGCAGTCGGGGTGGTCGGCGCGGAAGGCGTCACCGGCCTCGAGGATGAGGTCGCCCACCCATTGCGTGGAGTAACCGACGCGCAGCGTGCCGGTGATGCCCCGCCCGGTGGCGATCATGCGGGCTATGGCCTGCCGGATCTGCTGCTGCGCGGGCAGGAGGTCGTCGCGGAGTTGTTGCCCGGCCGGGGTCAGGGCGACGTGGCGGCTGGTGCGTTCGAACAGCGTGGTGCCGAAGCGGCGTTCCAACTTGGCGATGATCTGGCTGACCCGCCCGGAGGCGAGGCCGAGGTGTTCGGCGGTGCGCCCGAAGTGCAGGTTTTCGGCCAGGGCGAGGAACGTCTCCATCTCTTGCCGTTCCACCGCTGACCTCCGTCGATGATCCTGGATCATCGATCCTTTCACACGCCGTGATTGATGTGGACATGCGATTTCGTGAGGGTGGTCATGTTCGAAAACGGAAGCAACGTAGGAGAGATCATGCCTGCCGTCACTATTCAGCAGGGTCCCCGCAGCGTCGAGCTCAAGCGGGAGCTGATCAAGAAGGTCACCGACGCGTTCGTCGAGACGTACCAGATCCCGGCCGAGACGGTCATGGTCTTCATCGAGGAGACCCCGACCGACAGCTTCGGCGTCGCGGGGAAGCTCGCCGCGGACAAGTAGCGGGCGGTGTCCGGGCGGGCGTTGTGGGTCCCGCCCCCGCCGCGCGCGGGACGCACAACGGCCCCGGTTGGATGTATGCCTCCTGGATGTGGTGCGCCTCCATTTCATGGCGCGCCAGGCACCAGTAGAAGGTAGAGTCAGTCTATGTAGATCGGATCTACGTAGATGCGGGGTTCGGCATGGCGGAATTCATCGGGCGCGCGACCGAGCTGGCGGTCCTGCGTAAGCGTCTGAACCGGATCGCAGCATCGGGGACCGGTACGGCCGTCGCGATAAGAGGGCGCCGCCAGGTGGGCAAGTCGCGTCTGGTCCAGGAATTCTGCGATCGCGCAGAGATGCCCTACCTCTTCTCCACCGCGACGAAGGGGGCATCGCCCGTCGAGGCGGTGGGCTCGTTCCTCGCGGATCTCAAGGATTCCCCTCTGCCCGCCAACAGCGAGCTCGTCCCCGCACACAGCGGTGGTAGCTGGCCCGATGCGTTCCGGGTCCTGGCCTCGGTGCTCCCCGACACTCCCTCCATCGTCGTCCTCGACGAACTGCCCTGGTTGGCGGAGCAAGACGACCTGTTCGACGGGGCGTTGCAGACTGCGTGGGACCGGCTGCTTGCGCAGAAGCCTGTGCTGCTCCTGCTTCTCGGCAGCGACATCCACATGATGGAACGGCTGACCGCTTATGACCGGCCCTTCTACGGACGGGCCGACAACCTGGTGCTCGGGCCGCTCAATCCGGCGGAGACGGGGCAGGCCCTCGGCCTCGAGGGTGCCGATGCGATCGATGCCCACCTGGTGTCCGGCGGACTGCCGGGCATTTTGCGCAGCTGGCCGCACAGCACGCCGGCGCTCACATTTCTCGAGGCGGAGTGCGCCGACCCCGCCGCACCGGTGTTCAGCGTGCCGGAGTCGGCGCTGTTGGCCGAGTTCCCCTCTCCCGACCAGGCGAGGCGCGTCCTGGAAGCGGTGGGCAGCGGCGACCGTACCCATGCCAACATTGCGGCGACAGCCGGGAGTCGACAGGGCGCCCTGCCGTCCGGGTCCCTGTCCCCCCTGCTGCGCCGGCTGGTGGAGGAGAAGCGGGTTCTCGCGGCGGACGAGCCGCTGTCCACACAGGCGGGCAAGCCCATGCTCTACCGGGTCGCGGACAGTAATCTGCGCCTCTACCTGGGTGCGTTGCGGTCCGTGCAGGAGCAGGCGCGCAGAGGCCGGCCCGAGGTGGGCTTCCGGCTCGTGGAACGGCGGTGGGCCACTTGGCGTGGCCGGGCTGTCGAGCCGCTGATCCGCGAGGCGCTGGAACTCGCCGCTGTATCCGGTGAGTTGCCCTGGGGTGACACCGAGTCCGTGGGCGGCTGGTGGAACCGGCAGTTCAACCCCGAGGTGGATCTCGTCGGAGCGGATCGTTACCCCGTCGCACGGCAGCTGCATTTCGCGGGTTCCATCAAGTGGCTGGGTACGCCGTTCGACAGCCACGACCTCGCCGCGCTGGTGAAGGGTGCGGCACAGGTGCCCGGGTTCGAACCCGGGTGTACGGGGCTGGTGGCGGTGTCCTTGTCCGGGATGGCAACGGACCTGGAGCCCGGCAAGCTCGACCTCGTCTGGGGGCCGCGCGAGGTCGTCCGGGCCTGGATGTCCGGAAGCTGAGCGCAGGCTCGGCGAGTATCGCGGTCAGGGGACGAGGAGCACCCTCCCCAGTTGTTCCCTCCCCTCGAGGATCCGGTGGGCCTCCGCTGCCTCGGTCAGGGGGAGGGCGACGTGAACCGCCGTGCGCAGGCGGCCTGTTGTCGCGTACTCGGTGGAGTCGGTGATGTCCTGGCGGGCCTGTTCCGGGGCCGCCGCGCGCCAGGCTATGAGGGAGAAGCCCGCCACCGAGCGCAGGGCGTAGAGGTCCGTCACGGGGATGCCGTCGAAGGCGCCGCTCGCGGCTCCGTACGTCACCAGGCGGCCGTGCGGGGCCAGTAGGCCGAGGCTGCGGCGCAGGATTTCGCCGCCTGCTGCGTCGACGACGACGTCGACGCCTTGGGGGGCGATCTTGCGGACCTGGTCCGGCCAGTCGTCGGCGGTGTAGTCGACGCCCGCATCGGCGCCGAGTTCGCGGGCGAAGTCGAGCTTGGCTGCCGAGCCGGCGGTGGCTATGACGGTGCCCGCGCCGAGCAACTTCGCGAGCTGGACGGCGAGATGGCCGATGCCTCCTGCGGCCGAGTGGACCAGTACGGTCTCGCCGGGGGCGAGGCGGCCGGTGCGCAGGGAGCGCAGGGCGACCGGGGCGCCCATGGGGAGCATGCTGGCCATGCCGAGGTCGAGGCCATCGGGTACTGGGGCGAGCCACTGTGCGTCGGTGACGGTGTAGTCGGCGAAGGCGTCCTCGGACAGGCCGGCGACCCGGCGGCCGACGAGGGCGGAGTCGACGTCCGGGCCCACCACTTCCACCACGCCGACGACGTCGCCGGTGAGGGTTCTGGGCAGGGGGCGCTGGTAGAGGTTGCTGTAGGCACCGCCCCGGCGGAGCGAGGTGTCGACGAAGTTGGCGCCGATTCCCTCGGCGCGGATGAGGACTTGGCCCGATGCGGGAGTGGGAACCGGGGCTTCTTCCAAGGTGAGGACCTCGGGGCCGCCGTGCTGGTGGTAACGGATGCGTCGCATGAGAACTCTCCTCCGTACAGGTGGGGTTCTAAACTGGACTGACGGTCAGGAACCGTAGTGGACCGTCGGTCCAGTTGTCCAGGACGGGCAGAACGGAGAGGTGACGTAGCAGTGGCAGAGGTGCGTCGTGAACGGGCCGATGCTGCGCGCAATCGGCGCGCGATCCTGGCGGCGACGGAGGAACTCCTCGCGCATCACCGGCCCGATCAGGTCTCGGTGGAGCGGATCGCCGCCGCGGCGGGGGTCGGCAAGGGGACGGTGTTCCACCGTTTCGGCAGCCGCATGGGGCTGATGCGGGAGTTGATGCAGGAGCGGGCGTACGCGCTGGAGGGTGCGGTGCGGAACGGGCCGCCGCCGTTGGGGCCAGGGGCGCCGCCGCGTGAGCGGCTGTTCGCGTTTCTGGACGCGGCCGTGGATGTCGTGGGGCGAAATAAGGGGCTGCTGGCCGCACTTGGGCATGCGGTGGCGGTGCCGCAGGAGGGGGCGGGGGAGGCTCACCCGGTTTACGCGTTCTGGCACGGCCATGTGAGCGCGCTCATCGCCGAGGAACGCCCTGACCTGGACGCGGAGTTGCTCGCGCACGTCCTGCTGGGCAGCCTGCAGAGCGGCCCGGTGCTGGGCCTGCTGGCTCAGGGGGAGGGGGAGAGGCTCGCCGTCGCGCTGCGGGTGCTGGCCGAGGGGCTGCTGGGCGGCCTGTGACTCCGCCGTACCGCCGGGCAAGGGCGGTACGGCGGTGGGGCGTTACTCCTCGAGGAGGCCGCGGCGGAGTCTGACCAGCGTGCGCGACAGCAGACGCGAGACGTGCATCTGCGAGATGCCCAGCTCTTCGCCGATCTCGGACTGCGTCATGTTCGCCACGAAGCGGAGGGAGAGGATCCGCCGGTCGCGGGGCCGCAGTTCGGCGATGAGGGGCTTGAGCGACTCGACGTACTCGACGCCCTCGAGGTCGTGGTCCTCGTAGCCGATGCGGTCCGCCAGGGCGCCCTCGGGCTCGTCGGCCTCGGGCGGGGCGTCCAGGGAGCTCGCGGTGTAGGCATTGCTCGCGCCCATGCCCTCGACGACCTCGTCCTCGGAAATGCCGAGGTGTGCGGCGAGTTCGGCGACGGTCGGCGAGCGGTCGAGGCGCTGGGCGAGCTCGTCGCCGGCCTTGACCAGATCGAGGCGGAGTTCCTGGAGGCGGCGGGGCACGCGCACCGACCAACTGGTGTCGCGGAAAAAGCGCTTGATCTCGCCGATGATGGTCGGCATCGCGAAGGTGGGGAATTCCACGCCGCGGCTGAGCTCGAAGCGGTCGATCGCCTTGATCAGGCCGATGGTGCCGACCTGGATGATGTCTTCCATCGGTTCGCTGCGGGTACGGAACCGGGAGGCGGCGAACTTCACGAGCGCCAGGTTGAGTTCGACCAGAGTGTTGCGCACATACGCGTATTCGTGCGTGCCTTCCTCGAGCGATTCGAGGCGTGCGAACAGGGTCTTGGACAGTGCCCGTGCGTCGACCGGTCCCACCTCATGGAACGGGGGGATCTCCGGGAGTCCGGGCAGTGGTGCGGATGCCGACGAGGCGGTCTCCGAAGGTAGCGGGGAACGCGATTCGTCGAGCCGGGGTGACATGGTCTCCTCCATCTTTCTCGGCGTATGGCTGCCGGAGCCTGAGCTCGTGCTGCGGTTTGCGGCGCCTCCAAGGCCGTCCGTGGCGGTTTCTGTCTTCATCTAGCCGTACCGGTCTTTACATTGACTTGGCAAGTGCGGGGTGTCCGTATTTGGTAGGTAATGCCCGTTCTTCGGTTTTCGCGGTGCGTATCGAACCCGTAGGGTTTTCCCAGGGTTTCGCGAGTACGTCACGACTCCATCACGAAGGGACGCGCGCAATGGAATACGGAGATGCCAGGGGAAGGGTGTCGCCGTGAGCGCGGCCCGGCTGAGGGTGGAGGTACGGCGGCAGGGCGTGAGCGCGGTCGTGGCCCCGGTCGGTGAACTCGATCACCACACGGCCGAGCTTCTGCGGGAGCCGCTGGAGGAATGCGCACGGGAAACGGGTGCGCGCGTGGTCGTCGACTGCTCGCGGCTGGATTTCTGTGATTCGACCGGGCTGAACGTGCTGCTCGGCGCCCGGCTGAAGGCCGAGGCCGCGGGAGGTGCGGTGCACCTGGCGGCCATGGGGCCCATGATGGCCCGGCTTTTCGAGATCACGGGTGCCGGGGCGGTCTTCGCCGTCCACGACACCCTTGACGCGGCACTGGCCGAGTGACGTGCGTTGCTCGTGTCACACGCGGCCGGGCGCAGGTGTTCATGGCGTCCGGCAGGGCAGGAGCCCGCTGAATCCACAGGGTCCGCGAAGACCCGAGTCCGTCCTAGTCGGTGAAATCGGTGAGGTGAAGCGCTGATGAGCACCACCCGGCCATACTCGCCGGGCCCGGGTGACCCCGGTCCCGAGGCCGGCGCAGCCGCCGTCGGCCCGCCGCCGGGGGGACAGGTCCGCCGTCTCCGGCTCGCCGGGGTCAGCGGCGCCGTGCCGCTCGCCCGCGATTTCACCCGGCAGGCGCTCCACGACTGGGGCTGGCTGCCCGCGACCACGGCCGACCGCCGTGCGGCCGCGGAGGACGTCCTGCTGGTCGTCTCCGAGCTGGTCACCAACGCCTGCCTGCACGCCGGCGGCCCCGAGGAGCTGCTGGTCGCCCAGGCGGCCAAGGTACTGAGGCTGGAGGTCACCGACCTCGGTGCCGGACGGCCCGCACCCCGTACCCCGCACCGCGCGGGCCGCCCGGGCGGGCACGGCATGTTCATCGTCCAGCGGCTCTGCCTGGACTGGGGCGTCGTGCGCTGCGAGGGCGGCGTCGGCAAGACGGTGTGGGCGGAGCTCGCCGGGCCCTCGTAGCTCTGTAGCTCTCGTGAGATGGCTCCGGTATACGGGGCGTCCTGTTCCGGGTCTTCCCTCCTCAAGATCTCCGGCGTACCGTCGGCGGCCGATCTGATGTGTCGTCAGTAACTTCGGCTGCGGCACCGGACGATGAGGGGAGCCCCAGGTGTCCCGTACTCCACGACATCCCCTGCGCCGCGCCGGAGCGCTGGCGCTCTCCACCGCTGTGGCGGGCGGCACGGTGCTGCTGGCAGCACCGGCCGCCGACGCCGAGACGGTGGACGTGAACTACATGTGCAAGACGCCGATCGGCGACAAGGGCGCCGTGTCGCCCATCGACATCACGGCGGCGGCCGACGGCAGCGCGTACAAGCTCACCATGTCCTTCCAGAAGGGCGTGTCGAGCAGTCCGATCGCGCTCCCGAAAGGCGTGATGCAGCCAAATGCGGTCATCAAGCTGGGTGGTGCGGACAGCGGCACTGTCGCGGTGCAAGGGAAGCCGAACGATGCGGAGATACCGGCCAACACGCCCATCAAGATAGGGGACTTGTCCGGTACGTACACGCCGAAGAAGAGCGGCAAGGTCACCTTCACGGCCTCCACGCTCACGATCAAGGCGATGGGCACGACGACGACGTGCGAACCGACCAACAACCCCAAGCCGTCGCTGACACTCGACGTCAAGGGGCCGGGCGGGGACACGACGGGAGGCACGACGGGCGGGCAGTCGACCGGTGGGCAGACCACGGGTGGACAGTCCACTGGAGGGTCGACGACTGGTGGGTCCACGACTGGCGGGACCACCGGAGGATCGACGACCGGCGGGACCACCGGCGGTTCGACCACCGGCGGCGGCAAGCTGCCGCAGACCGGGCCCGGTGACTCCGCCGTCGCCCTCGGCACCCTCGGCGGCACGGTGCTCCTCTCCGGGATCGCCGGAGTGTTCTGGCTGACCCGGCGCCGGCGCACCACCCCGTGACGCGAACGGCCGCCGTTCTGGCGGCCCTTGTGCTGGCCGTCCCGCCGCCCGTCCCGCCGCCCTGGACGGCCTCGCCCGCCGCGGGCGGCACGGGGGTGCCCGGCCCGGAGACCCGGAGATCGTTCTACCTGGAGGGCGCCCCGGGCACGGTGCTCGAGGACAGGCTGACGGTGGTGAATGCGGGGGACCGCGTCCGTACGGTCTCGCTGCGCGGCACCGGGCCGTGGATCGTCCTCGCCGCCGCGCGGGTGCGGATACCGCCCCGTACGCGGGCGGACGTGCCGCTGACCGTGACCGTGCCGGCGGACGCGACGCCCGGTGACCACTCCGCCGCGGTCGTCGTCACCGGGGACGGTGCGCAGGCGCGGGTGCCCGTGGCCGTACGGGTCGGCGGGGCCGTCCTGCACGCGCTCGGCGTGGCGCATGTCCGCGTCGGCGATGCGGGTGGCGGCGGGGGTGCGGTGATCCGGTACGAGCTGGTCAACCGGGGCAACACGGCCGTCGCCCCGCGCCTGACGATCCGCGCGTCCGGCCTGTTCGGGGAGGTCATGCGGCGTACGGCGAAAGAGGTGCCCGCCGAGGTGCCGCCGGGGCGGAGCGTACGGCTCGAGGAGCGGTGGCCGGACGCGCCGCGCGTGACGGACCGGGTCGAGGTCCGTGTCACCGCCACGGCCCCCGGGGCACCGCCCGCGTCCGCGACCGGGTCGTACACACCGCTGCCCTGGCTGCGCCCGGCTGTGGGCGGACTGGGCGCGGCGCTCGCCGGTGCGGGCGTCTGGGCGCTGCGGAGGCGGCGCCGTCGGCGTGTGAGGGGCGCGTCGTGAGGCGCGTGCTGTGGGGGCTGCTGGCGGCGGTGCTGGTCGCGCTGCTGCCCGGACCGACCGCGGCTGCCGCCGGCGGGCCGACGGTCGCCGTCGACCGGGTCGAGGCCCGTACGGGCGGCAGCGTCGTGGTGACGGGCGCGGGGTGGCGGCCGCGGGCGCTGCTCACGCTGGTCGTCTGCGGGCAGAACATGATCGGCGGCACCAACGCGTGCGCCAACGCCGACGGGCGTACGGTCACGACCGCCGCGGACGGCACGTTCCGGCGGAGCCTGCCGGTCTCCGCGCCGCCGAAGCCGTGCCCGTGCGTGGTGCACGCCGCGACCGTGCTGGGCCCGGCCGCGACCGCGGACGCCGGGTTCCGGGTGGCCGGGCATCCAGTCGCGCCGCTGCCGCAGGGCGCGGGGGAGCGGCTGAGCGTGCTGGGCGCGCGCCTGGAGGGCAGCAGCGGGGTGCTGACCTGGTTCGGGGCGCCGCCGCGGCGGCGGCTCGTGCTGACAGTCGGCAATCCGGGGACGGCGCCGGTGAAGAACCCCGGCTTCCGGGTCGGCGTCTCACGGGACGTGCTCGCCCCCGAGTGGGAGAAGCGGACCTGGCACGGCACGGTGGCGGCCGGCGCCACGGCGCGGGTGTCCCTGGACGTGGAGCTCGCGGCGGGGGCGTACGGCGACTACCTGGTGTCCCTGGAGTACGGCGGGAAGGCGGTGGTCGAGCAGCCGTGGGCGGTCGCACGGCCCTGGGGCGTGACGCTGTTCTGGGCGCTGGCCGCCGTGGTGGCCGTGACGGGGCTGTACCGGCTGGGGATGGCCGTCGTGTACCGGATACGGCCACGGGCCGCCGCCCCCGCGCCGCCGCCGCCCGCCGCCGAGGCCCCCGGGCTGCCGTGGTTCCGGCCGGGGACGCTGGGCGGGGAGGATCCCTACTGCGCCTTCCCGGGGGCTGCGACACCAGCGACTCCGCCGCGCGGCCCCCGGACCCCCGGCCGACTGCGCTTTCCCGGGGGACAACCCCCGGACCCCCCGGCCGAAAGACCAGGTCCGCGCGGGGCACCCGGAGGGGACATCACACGGGAAACGTGAGTAAACGCCGGTGGCCCCGGCACGGAATCCGTGCCGGGGCCACCGAGGACTTCGCGTGCGTCAGCGCACGTCGCCCATGGACGCTTCGATCTTCTTGCGGTACGTCCAGATCGCGATGCCCGCCAGCAGGGCGGCGGCCGCCTCGCCGAGGATCACGCCTATGCCGTTGAGGTCCACGCCGGCCGTGGCCAGCAGGGTCATCGTGCAGTCGCCCGCGGTCACCGCGAGGAACCACACGCCCATCATCTGGCTCGCGTACTTCTGCGGCGCCATCTTGGTGGTCAGGGACAGACCCACCGGGGACAGGCACAGCTCGCCGAAGGTCTGCAGCATGTAGATCGCGATCAGCCACATCGGGCTGACGGTCTTGCCGTCGACCGCCATCGCCATCGGGACGGCGAAGATGACGAAGGAGACGCCCGCGAAGATCATCGCCGCGGAGAACTTCACCGTGGTGCTGGGCTCGCGCTTGCGGCGTGCCAGCGTCAGCCAGATCGCGGCGAAGACCGGGGAAAGGATCATGACCCAGCCGGAGTTGACCGACTGGAACCAGGTCGACGGGAAGTGGAAACCGAAGACGTTGTCCGCGGTCTTCTTGTCGCCGAAGGTCGACATCGTCGAACCGGCCTGGTCGAAGATCATCCAGAACACGGCGGCGGCGACGAAGAACCAGATGTAGCCGCTGACCTTGGTCTGCTCGTCCTTCGTGAGCTCCTTGTCGCGCTTGATGCGCGCCAGGACGAAGATCGGGATGATCAGGCCCAGCAGGGCGATCGGGACCAGGGCCCAGTTGATGGTGAAGTGGCCGGTGCCGATCACGACGCCGTAGAAGACGGCGGCGATCGCGAGCCAGATCAGACCCTTGCGGATCCAGGAGTTGCGCTCCTCGACGGTCAGCGGGGTCGGGACCTGGCTGCTCTTCGGGTCCAGGTTGCGCGTACCGATCAGGAACGCGATCAGACCCAGACCCATGCCGACGGCGGCGATGGTGAAGCCCAGGTGCCAGTTGACCTTCTGGCCGACGGTGCCGATGACCAGGGGCGCGGCGAAGCCGCCGATGTTGATGCCCATGTAGAACACCGAGAAGCCGGCGTCACGGCGCGGGTCCTGGGGACCGTTGTAGAGGTGGCCGACCATCGTGGAGATGTTGGCCTTCAGCAGACCCGAACCGATGGCGACCAGGGCCAGACCGGCGAAGAAGGAGGGCTTGCCGGGAATGGCCAGCGCCAGGTGGCCGCACATGATCACGCTCGCCGCGATGGCGACTGTCTTGCGCGGGCCCCAGATGCGGTCACCGATCCATCCGCCGGGCATGGCGAGGAGGTAGACCATCGCCACGTAGACGGAGTAGATGGCCACCGAGCTGGCCTCGGGCATGGCCAGACCGCCGCCCTGACTGCCGGGCTTGGCGTCCGGGCCGCCGGCGATCAGGTAGAGGACGAGAAGGGCGCGCATGCCGTAGTAGGAGAAGCGCTCCCACATCTCGGTCATGAAGAGAGTGGCCAGTCCGCGGGGGTGGCCGAAGAAGGTCTTCTCGGCGGCCGGAGAGGTCGTCTCCTTCGCCGCGGAGTCCTTCGTCAGGCTGGACGCCATGGTGATCCTAGGGTCTGAAGGGTGCGCGTCGAGCTGTTTGCGCGCCCGTGTGGGTTGACCGGCACCGGCTACTGCACCGCCCGCCCCCACGCCCCTGGGGTTCGGCCCCGAAAGGGGCCGGCAGAGCGGCCGTACGCCGGGATCCACGCCCCCGCGCATCTTCGCGCGGCGGACCCGGCCGACAGGTCATTCACTGTGAAACAAGGCTGGTGTCCCAGCCACGTGCACAACAGGGACCTTCGGCGCGGTTGTCGTTCCGAAGGTCCCCCGTGGTGCTTAGACGTCCCGTCACCATACGTCACACCCCGGGCGGATATGGAAGGAGTTGAGACGTGGATCACAGCGATCCCTGGAACCATTCGCAAGGGTTGCGGAGTAGCGAAACCGTTGGCGATCTGTTGCCGCAGCTCCTCCCGAGTGCACTCTGACGTGCGTCCGAGCGGACTACCATCACACCCATGACCCGAGTACTGCTCGCCGAGGACGACGCCTCCATCTCGGAACCGCTCGCACGCGCACTGCGCCGCGAGGGGTACGACGTGGAGGTCCGTGAAGACGGTCCCACAGCGCTTGCCGCCGGCCTCAAGGGAGACGTGGACCTGCTCGTCCTCGACCTCGGGCTGCCCGGCATGGACGGCCTGGAAGTGTGCCGGCGACTGCGTACCGAAGGCCACGGTTTCCCGGTGCTGGTGCTCACCGCCCGTGCCGACGAGGTGGACACCGTGGTCGGCCTGGACGCCGGTGCGGATGATTACGTCACCAAGCCCTTCCGGCTGGCCGAGCTCCTCGCCCGCGTACGGGCCCTGCTGCGCCGCGGCGCGGTCGAGTCGGCCCAGCAGGCGACGGCCACCCACGGGGTGCGGATCGACGTCGAATCGCACCGGGCGTGGATGGGCGAGGAGGAACTCCAGCTCACCGCGAAGGAGTTCGACCTGCTGCGCGTGCTCGTCCGTGACGCCGGTCGCGTCGTCACCCGTGACCAGTTGATGCGCGAGGTCTGGGACACCACCTGGTGGTCGTCCACCAAGACCCTCGACATGCACATCTCCTGGCTGCGGAAGAAGCTCGGCGACGACGCCGCGAACCCCCGCTACATCGCCACCGTCCGTGGTGTGGGCTTCCGGTTCGAGAAGAACTGACCACCTCCCAAGAAGAGAAGAAGCGCCACCGTGCGACGCCGACTGATCAACTCCACGCTCGCCGTCGTGCTCGTGGTGATCGCCGTTTTCGGGATCTCGCTCGTCATCGTCGAGACCCGGACGATCGAGAGCAGCGCCCGCGAGAGCGTGCAGTCCGAGGCCGTGCGCCTGGTGAGTGTCGTGGACGGGCGCATCGTCGGCGGTGAGCGCGTCGAGCCGGGAGTGCTGGACGAGCAGATCACCCATGACCGGTACGCGCGGATTGAGATCCCCGGCAAGCCGGCCATCGTGCTCGGCACCAAGCCCGAGGGCGGTGTCATCACCTCCACGCAGAAGGGCGAGCACGGCGAGACCGTACGGGTCGAGGCGTCCCGTTCCACGGTCAGCAAGGAAGTCGGCCGCACCCTGCTGGTGATCCTCACCGTGGCGCTGCTGGCCGTCACCGCCGCCGTGTTCCTCGCCGTGCGCCAGGCGAACAAGCTCGCCGCGCCGCTGACGGACCTCGCGGAGACGGCCGAGCGCCTCGGCTCCGGCGACCCCCGCCCCCGGCACCGCCGCTACGGCGTGCCCGAGCTGGACCGGGTCGCGGACGTGCTGGACTCGAGCGCCGAGCGCATTGCCCGGATGCTGACCGCCGAGCGGCGGCTGGCCGCCGACGCCTCGCACCAGCTGCGCACCCCGCTGACCGCGCTGTCCATGCGGCTCGAGGAGATCACGCTCACCGACGACCCGGAGACGGTCAAGGAGGAGGCGACGATCGCCCTCACCCAGGTCGAGCGCCTCACCGACGTCGTCCAGCGGCTGCTGACCAACTCCCGCGATCCCCAGACCGGTTCGGCCGTCACCTTCGACCTCGACGAGGTCATCAAGCAGCAGCTGGAGGAGTGGCGGCCCGCCATCCGCGGCAGCGGCCGGGCGCTGGTGCGCTCGGGCAAGCAGGGGCTGCGGGCCGTGGGCACGCCCGGCGCGGTGTCCCAGGTGATCGCGACCCTGATCGAGAACTCGCTGACGCACGGGGACGGCACGGTCGCGCTGCGCACGCGCGTCACCGGCAACCAAGCGGTCGTGGAGGTCTCCGACGAGGGCCGGGGCGTCCCGCCGGACCTGGGGGCGCGGGTCTTCGAGCGGACGGTCAGCGGCCGCAACTCCACCGGCCTGGGCCTGGCGGTCGCCCGCGACCTCGCGGAGGCGGACGGCGGCCGGCTGGAGCTGCTCCAGCAACGGCCGCCGATCTTCGCGCTGTTCCTGAGCCGCGAAGTTCTGGGCCGGGAAGTGGATCAGACCATGGAAGACGGCGACTGAGAGGTCGCTGTCGTGCGCTGCTTCGGCAGGTTCGGCGTCGCGTCCGCCGTCGCCGCGTCCGTAAGGAACGATTCGGCCGTCTCCACGGCCTCGCGGCGGAACACCCAGGTGCGGTAGGACCAGAAGCGGAAGACCGTGCCGATGCCGAGGCCGACCACGTTCTTCGCGATGTTGTCCGCGAGCGGCGTGGTGAGCCCGAAGCCGTAGTGCGAGAGGGCCAGGATGCCGTTCTCGATGACCAGCCCGACCCCGCTGAACAGCAGGAACAGCATCAGCTCACGGCTGCGCCGGTTCCGGTCGCAGTCGCGGTACGTCCAGTAGCGGTTGCCCAGGTAGTTGGCCGCGATCGCGACGACCGTCGCGATGACGCCCGAGCGGACCACCGCGAGGTGCATCCAGTGCACGCAGATGTTGAAGACGACGAGGTTGACCACGAACCCGATGGCCCCGACCGCGCCGAACTTGGCGACTTCGCGGGCCAGCCGCTCCAGCCGGGAACGCACTGTGCGCCGTTGACTCATGACGATCGTCAGGCTCCGTTGAATGGGCGGTCTGGGGCGTGGAACAGGCACCCATGCTAGCGAGCGGGCTCGGGGCCCAGTCCCGTGAGCAGGTAAACGTATGGAGAACGCACTTGGAGGATCGTCCAAGGGGTGGCCGGGACCGGTCGTGCGTACGGATACCCTGGTGGGCGTGACGTTCCCGGTAGTCGGCATGGTCGGCGGCGGCCAGCTCGCCCGTATGACCCACGAGGCGGGCATCCCCCTCGGCATCAGGTTCAAGCTGCTCAGTGATACCCCACAGGACTCGGCGGCGCAGGTCGTCAGCGATGTCGTCATCGGCGACTATCGCGACCTTCCAACACTTCGTGCTTTCGCACAAGGCTGCGATGTGATCACGTTCGATCATGAGCATGTCCCCACCGAGCACCTCCGGGCCCTGGAGGCGGACGGCATCCCCGTCCGTCCGGGGCCCGACGCATTGGTGCACGCCCAGGACAAGGGTGTGATGCGGGCCAGGCTCGTGGAGATCGGGGTGCCGTGCCCGCGCCACCGCATCGTGGCGGACCCGGCCGACGTGGCCCGGTTCGCCGAGGAGCTGGGCGGCTTCCCCGTCGTGCTCAAGACCGTGCGCGGCGGCTACGACGGCAAGGGTGTCTGGGTCGTGCGTGATGTGCGCGAGGCGGAGGAGCCCTTCCGGGCCGGGGTGCCCGTGCTCGCCGAGGAGAAGGTCGGCTTCGTGCGCGAGCTCGCCGCCAATGTGGTGCGTTCCCCGCACGGCCAGGCCGTCTCGTACCCGGTCGTCGAGTCCGTCCAGGTCGACGGCGTCTGCGACACGGTCATCGCCCCGGCGCCCGGCCTGTCCGACGAGCTGTCCGCGTACGCGCAGCAGCTCGCGCTCAGGGTGGCCAAGGAGCTCGGCGTCGTCGGGCACCTCGCGGTGGAACTGTTCGAGACCGCCGACGGGCGGGTGCTCGTCAACGAGCTCGCCATGCGCCCGCACAACTCCGGCCACTGGACCCAGGACGGCGCGGTCACCTCGCAGTTCGCCAACCATGTGCGCGCCGTGCTGGACCTGCCGCTCGGCGACCCGCGGCCGCGCGCCAAGTGGACCGTTATGGCCAATGTGCTGGGCGGCGACTACCCGGACATGTACTCCGCGTACCTCCATTGCATGGCACGCGACCCGGGCCTGAAGATCCATATGTACGGCAAGGACGTCAAGCCCGGCCGCAAGGTCGGACACGTCAACACCTACGGCGACGACCTGGCGGACGTGCGCGAGCGCGCGAGCCACGCCGCCGGATACCTGCGAGGGACGATCACGGAATGAGCTCCCCTGTCATCGGCATCGTGATGGGCTCCGACTCCGACTGGCCCGTCATGGAGGCCGCGGCCAAGGCCCTGGACGAGTTCGGGGTCCCGTACGAGGCCGACGTCGTCTCCGCCCACCGGATGCCGCGCGAGATGATCGCGTACGGCGAGCGGGCGGCGGAGCGCGGCCTCAAGGCGATCATCGCGGGCGCGGGCGGCGCGGCCCATCTGCCCGGGATGCTGGCCTCCGTCACCACGCTGCCGGTGATCGGGGTTCCCGTACCGCTCAAGTACCTCGACGGCATGGACTCGTTGCTGTCCATCGTGCAGATGCCGGCCGGGGTGCCGGTCGCCACCGTGTCCGTCGCGGGCGCCCGCAACGCCGGGCTGCTCGCGGTGCGGATGCTCGCCGCGCACGACGACGAACTGCGCGAGCGCATGCGGAAGTTCCAGGACGAGCTGAACGAGCAGGCGACGGAGAAGGGCAAGCGGCTGCGCGCCAAGGTCGAGGGCGCGACCGGATTCGGCTTCGGGAAGTGAGTGGAGTGAGTGGGATGACGACTGAGCTTGCACGCGCCCGCGAACTCCTCGCCGCGCACCCCGTCGTCGACGGGCACAACGACCTCCCCTGGGCGCTGCGCCAGCACGTCCGCTACGACCTGGACCGCCGCGACATCGCCGCCGACCAGCGCGGCGCCGGCCTCCACACCGACCTGCCCCGGCTGCGGGAGGGCGGCGTGGGCGCCCAGTTCTGGTCCGTGTACGTCCGCAGCGACATGACCGGCGACGACGCGGTCAGCGCCACGCTCGAACAGATCGACATCGTGCGGCAGTTGGCGGACCGCTACCCCGCGGATCTGCGGCTCGCGTTCACGGCCGACGATATGGAGGCCGCGCGGGCCGAGGGGCGCATCGCCTCGCTGATGGGCGCCGAGGGCGGGCACAGCATCAACTGCTCGCTCGCCACGCTGCGTGCGCTGCACCGGCTCGGCGTGCGGTACATGACCCTCACCCACAACGACAACATCCCGTGGGCGGACTCGGCGACCGACGAGCCCGCGGTGGGCGGGCTGACTCGCTTCGGCGAGGAGGTCGTGCGCGAGATGAACCGCGTCGGCATGCTCGTCGACCTCTCGCACGTGTCCGCCGACACGATGCGGGCCGCGCTGCGGGTGACCGAGGCGCCGGTGATCTTCTCGCACTCGTCGGCGCGGGCGGTGTGCGACCATCCGCGCAACGTGCCGGACGACGTGCTGGGCGCGCTGGCGGCGAACGGGGGCGTGGCCATGGCCACGTTCGTGCCGAAGTTCATCCTGCCGGAGGCTGTCGCCTGGACGCGGGCCGCGGACGAGAACATGCGGGCCCATGGGTTCCACCACCTCGACACCACGGCCGGGGCGATGGCGGTGCACCAGGAGTTCGAGGCCGTGCATCCGCGGCCGCTCGCCACGGCGGCGACGGTCGCCGATCACCTCGACCACATGCGGGAGGTGGCCGGTGTCGATCACATCGGCATCGGCGGCGACTTCGACGGCACGGCGTTCACGCCGACGGACCTCGCGGATGTGGCGGGTTACCCGAACCTGATCGCCGAGCTGCTGCGGCGGGGTTGGTCGGAGGGCGACCTCGCGAAGCTGACGTGGGGGAACGCGGTGCGGGTGCTGCGGGATGCGGAGAGTGTGGCCCGCGACCTTTCCGCCGTGCGGCGGCCGTCGGTCGCGACGATCGACCAGCTGGATGGCTGAGGCTGCCTGTGCCTCTGCCCCGGTCCCGCCCTTTCGCCGTTTCCTGGGGCTGCGCCCCAGACCCCGCTTGTCGCGGCTTCGCCGCTCGTCCTCAATCGCCGGACGGGCTTGATAGTGCCGGGCCGGGCACCATTCAGCCCGTCCGGCGATTGAGGACAACCGCGCGGAGCGCGGTTCCGGGGTCCGGGGGCTTGCCCCCGGAAGAAACGGCGAGGCACCCCTACGCCCGCGGGCGGCCCAGCGCGCGGAAGTCCCAACCCGCACCGCGCCACGCGGCAGCGTCCAGCGCGTTGCGGCCGTCGAGGATGCGGCGCTCCGCCACCACGGCGCCCAGCTCCGAGGGGTCGAGTTCCCGGAACTCGGCCCACTCCGTCAGGTGCAGCACCACATGCGCACCCCGGCACGCGTCCAGCGCGCTCGGCGCGTACGCCAGCGTCGGGAAGACGCGGCGCGCGTTGTCCATGCCCTTCGGGTCGTAGACCGTGACCTGCCCGCCCTGGAGGTGGATCTGGCCCGCGACGTTGAGCGCGGGCGAATCCCGGACATCGTCCGAGTCCGGCTTGAACGTGGCGCCGAGGACGGCCACGCGCCGGCCGAGGAAGCCACCGCCCACGGCCTCCCGGGCCAGCTCCACCATGTGCGCACGGCGCCGCATGTTGATCGAGTCGACCTCGCGCAGGAAGGTCAGCGCCTCATCGGCGCCCAGCTCACCGGCACGGGCCATGAAGGCACGGATGTCCTTCGGCAGGCAGCCGCCGCCGAAGCCGATGCCGGCCCGCAGGAACTTCTTGCCGATCCGCTCGTCGTGCCCTATCGCCTCGGCCAGCTTGGCCACGTCGCCGTCGGCGGCCTCGCAGACCTCGGCCATGGCGTTGATGAACGAGATCTTCGTGGCGAGGAAGGAGTTCGCGGCCGCCTTGACCAGTTCCGCGGTCGGGTAGTCGGTGACCACGAACGGCGAGCCGTCGCCCACCGGCTTCGCGTACACCTCGCGCAGCAGCTTCTCGGCCCGTTCGCCGGAGACGCCCACGACGATGCGGTCCGGGTGCAGGGTGTCCTGGACGGCGAAGCCCTCGCGCAGGAACTCCGGGTTCCAGGCGAGCTCCACGTCCGCACCCGCCGGGGCCAGCTCCTCGAGCAGCGAGGCCAGCCGGGCCGCGCTGCCGACCGGCACGGTGGACTTGCCGACGACCAGCGCCGGACGGCGCAGGTGCGGGGCGAGGGCGGTGACGGCGGCGTCGACGTACGACATGTCGCACGCGTACTCGCCGTGCTTCTGCGGGGTGTTCACGCAGATGAAGTGGATGTCGCCGAATTCGCCGACCTCTTCCCAGGAGGTCGTGAAGCGCAGCCGTCCGCTCGAGCCCTCGATTCCGGCCACGTGCTTGCGCAGCAGGTCCTCGAGCCCCGGCTCGTACATCGGGACCTCGGCGCGGCCGAGCATCTCGATCTTCTCCGGGACGACGTCCAGGCCCAGTACGTCGAATCCGAGTTCGGCCATGGCCGCGGCATGGGTGGCGCCGAGGTAGCCGGTGCCGATCACGGTGATCTTGAGGGCCATGGATGCTCCAGGGACGTACGGGCTGGCCGGATTGCGTGCCCGAGCATAGTCGCGGCCCGGCACGGGGAAGCCCGGGAGGGAAGGCGCGGGCTGTCGGCAAGCTCACGTGGTTACCGCGGTGCCGCACCTCTAGAATCCCGGTTACCAGCCAGTAGCAATTTTCCAGGGGAGCCGTCTTGGCGGGAAACAAGGACTTCGACCTGTACCGGCCGTCCGAGGAGCACGGTGAGCTCCGCAAGGTCGTGCGCTCGCTCGCCGAGGCGAAGATCGCGCCGTTCGCCGCCGAGGTGGACGAGGAGGCGCGCTTCCCGCAGGAGGCCCTCGACGCGCTCCTGGCCGCCGACCTGCACGCGGTGCACGTCCCGGAGGAGTACGGGGGCGCCGGCGCCGACGCGCTGGCCACCGTCATCGTCATCGAGGAGGTCGCGCGGGTCTGTGCCTCCTCCTCGCTGATCCCGGCGGTCAACAAGCTGGGCTCGCTGCCGGTCGTGCTCTCCGGCTCCGAGGACCTGAAGAAGCGCTACCTGAGCCCGCTCGCGAAGGGCAAGGGCCTGTTCTCGTACTGCCTGAGCGAGCCCGACGCCGGCTCGGACGCGGCCGGGATGAAGACCCGCGCCGTGCGCGACGGCGACTACTGGGTGCTCAACGGCGTCAAGCGCTGGATCACCAACGCCGGTGTCAGCGACTACTACACGGTCATGGCCGTCACCGACCCGGAGAAGCGCTCGAAGGGCATCTCCGCCTTCGTCGTCGAGAAGACCGACGAGGGCGTCTCCTTCGGCGCGCCCGAGAAGAAGCTGGGCATCAAGGGCTCCCCGACCCGCGAGGTCTACCTCGACAACGTCCGCATCCCCGCCGACCGCATGATCGGCGAGGAGGGCACCGGCTTCGCGACCGCGATGAAGACGCTCGACCACACCCGCGTCACCATCGCCGCCCAGGCCCTCGGCATCGCCCAGGGCGCCCTCGACTACGCCAAGGGCTATGTCCAGGAGCGCAAGCAGTTCGGCAAGCCGATCGCCGACTTCCAGGGCATCCAGTTCATGCTCGCCGACATGGCGATGAAGCTGGAGGCGGCCCGCCAGCTCACCTACGCGGCGGCGGCGAAGTCCGAGCGCGTCGACGGCGACCTCACCTTCTTCGGCGCCGCGGCCAAGTGCTACGCCTCCGACGCCGCCATGGAGATCACCACGGACGCGGTGCAGCTGCTGGGCGGCTACGGCTACACGCGCGACTACCCGCTGGAGCGCATGATGCGCGACGCCAAGATCACGCAGATCTACGAGGGCACGAACCAGGTGCAGCGGATCGTGATGGCCAGGAACCTGCCGTAGAGCTGTTCACGCAGGTGTGAAGAGTAGCCCCCGGTTCTTCCTCCGGGGGCTACTCTTCACTGCCATGGTCGACGCCTTCGTCGCCAGCGACGAGCACCCTGCATGCGGCATCTGCCCGTCACGCCGGTTCCCTCTCGGAGGGTTCGACGTGGCCGAACGTCCCTCCCACGAGTTCCCGTTCAACCCATCGGATGGGCACAGGTACACGTCTGCCGGCGTCCCCGTCTGCGTCCACCCGGAGAAGGTCGGTGTCCCGCCCGGGAGGTACGCGAGCGATGGCACGCTTCCGGTCTCCGAATTGCGGTTGCCGGACGATCCTGCCGACCTTGACCAGTACTTGCGCGACCTGATGCACAGCGCAGCGCCCGGAGTGCTTGAACAGCTCATTGAACAAGCCGCCGAGCAGATCCCTCACGCCTTCCCCGAAGTGGATGTTGTCCAGGCGCTGCGCCGTGCGCTGGGTTAGCCGGTCGGTGTGGCCAGCTAGCTTGCCGTTGCGAAGCCGGGAGCGAAAGAGCGTCCCCCACCCTTGATCCCCAGAGGTTCGTACTTGGCGATCACGGCCGCCCTGCGCTTGGCGGTCTCGTCCTTGCCGAACCAGAACCGTTCGTTGATCGGTCCCCACGCGGCCCGGTAGGCCTGGTGCGTGTAGTCGCCGTAGTCCCAACCGCCGATCTCCTCGCGGTCGGTGGCGTGCACGAACTTGATCCCGGTCCGTTCCTGTACGCGACTCAGCACGGTGAACTGTGCGGCCAGGGCGTGGATCATCTCGTCCACGGGGATGGAGACGGGGACTTCGGCGGCATACTCGTCGCCGTCCGTCATCTCGTAGACGGCGCACTTGATGGACATGGCGCGAAGGGCTTCGGGGAACAGGGGCGTGGTGTCTTTCTCCACGTCGAAGCCGTCCACCAGGGCGTAGCCCGTGAAGCTCTGCCAGTCCTGGTCATACTTCGCGCACCCGGTGCGCAGCCGCTCGAACTCGGGGTCGGCTTCGATGGCTGACAGGATTTCGCGGGCCCGCGCCGCTGCCTTCTCAGGAGCGGGGCGGACAAATGCTGCGTTCATTGCTTCACTCTCCTCGTTGGTTGTTGGTGGTACGTCGCTCACATGTGCCGGATGACGGCGAGACTGCGCACGTGGCGGTGGTGCTTTTCGAGGGCTGCGAGCTGAACCAGGTCCCTGCGGTTGGCGGCACGAACCGATGCGGCCCTGGTGTCGCTTCGTCGGCGACCGGCCTTATATCCAGTCAACGCCCGTACGGACGAGGGGACTTGCACACGGATTGCACAACGGGTGGGCGGGAATCCGTGTGTCCTGTGACCATGACTCCCAGGACCTGTATCCGCGAGGAAGACTGAGCCCATGAGCACTGATCTGGCCCCCGGTGCGAACCTGGCGGCACTCCGGAAGGCGCGCGGTCTGTCGCAGGCGCGGCTGGCCAGGAAGGCGAACGTCTCTGTCTCTCTGCTGTCCAAGATCGAGGTGGGGGACCGGACGCTCACGCCTGCGGCTGCCGCTGCTCTGGCCGAGGCCTTGGGGCTGTCCATGGCGGAAGTCCAGGGCAAGGTCACTGTGGAACACGACTCGGAAGCGCACCTGTCGGCACTGCGGTCGGCCATCAGGGATTACGACCTACCCGGAAGGCGGAACGTCGGGGACAGGGAGATCGGCTCCGCTCTGGAGGTTGCCGGGCATTTCCGAGATGGCGTAGAGGTGACCCGTCTTCTGGCCATGCTGCCGAAGCTGCTCAGGGACGCCACGACGTTCGCGTACACCGCGAACACGGTGGAAGCCTGGGCGGTACTCACGGATGCTTACGGCACGGTCTACTGGCTGGCTGCACGCCACAGGTGGATGGACATGGCAGAGCTGGCCGTGGCACGCCAGCGGTGGGCCGTCGAGCAGAGGAACAACCCCCTGGGTGAGGCCATCGCGGCACGGGACAGGGCCGGGGCATATTTGAACGGAGGCGACTTCGAAGGCGGGTTGACCATCGTCGACCGTGCCATCGGTGCGGCTCAGAGGAGCCTGTCAGGGCAGGAACGCGCGTTCGCGGTCGGCCTGCTCAATCTTCGGGGCATGACCTTGGCCGGTCGGCTCAGGGACAAGGCAGAGGGCAAGCGGCAGGCAGAGCGGCACATTGCGTCGGCGGCTGGAGCTGCTGAGTGGTTCGGCCGGGACTGGAACCGTCACCACATGATCTTTGGCCCCCAGAACATGGCCACGCACGTCCTCGCCACCCGTCTGGATCTTGGCAAGCCTCGTGAGGCACTGAGCGCGGCCGAAGGCATCGACACCGTTCTGGACGGGCTGCCGCCTACTCGCATTGCACCGACGCGGATCAACATGGCGCGGGCACAGCTCGACATCGGGGACCGGGACGGCGCCTTGGAGAACCTGTCCACCGCCTGGGATGTGGCTCCACAGATGGCGCGTATTCATCCGATGGGGCGGGAGGTGTTCCGGGTGCTGTCGTCCCTGCACCGCCGGAGCAACCCTCAGCTCCTCAGGCTGTCGAAGCTGTCGGGAATCGCGGTCTGACGACGGTAGCCCGCGCCCGTACGGCCCCGCCCGGTGGCGGGGCCGTACGGGAGCCGCCAGGGTGGTGCCGTGGGGGCCCGCACCGTGCCTGGAGGCTCGTCATGTCCGAGGTCATCAGACCGTACGCTCCCGGCACCCCGTGCTGGGTGGATCTCATGGCACCCGACCAGCGGGCGGCGCTCAACTTCTACGGGGACCTGTTCGGCTGGCAGGGCGAGCCCGGGCCGCCCGAGACCGGCGGGTACGCGGTGTGCACGCTGAACGGGCGGGCCGTGGCGGGGATCGGGCCGTCGGTGTCGCAGGAGGGGCAGACCCCGGCGCCGACCGTGTGGACGACCTATCTGGCGGTGGAGAACGCGGACGCCGCCTCGGCGGCGATCACCGAGCACGGGGGCATGGTCATGATGCCCACGATGGACGTGCTGACCTTCGGGCGCATGGCCATCGTGTCGGATCCGACGAGCGCCGTGTTCGGGATCTGGGAGCCCAGGGACTTCTTCGGTGCCGAGGTCGTCAACGCGCCCGGTTCGGTGATCTGGAACGAGCTCGACACGACCGACCCCGAGGCGGCCAGGACGTTCTACCCGGCCGCCCTCGGCGTCGCCGTCGAGCCCATGGAGAGCATGCCCGGCTACTACGTCCTGAAGGTGGACGGCAAGGTCGTCGGCGGCATGCAGGGGCTGAGGAACATCCCGGACCTCCCGGAGGACGTGCCGTCGCACTGGATGACGTACTTCCAGGTCGACGACACCGACGGCACGGTCGCCGCGCTCGTCCGGGCGGGCGGCAATGTGCTCAAGCCGCCGTTCGACATGGACGCGGGGCGGATGGCCGTGGTGCAGGACCCGCAGGGCGGGATCTTCGCCGTCATCAAGGCGGTCCCGCCCGAGGAGGCCTGAGCCGAGGAGGTCCGGGCTACGAGGCCTTGTCGATCTTCTGGTCGTTCTTCAGCCGGTCGAAGAGCTGCTTCGACTTCACCGCGTCCCACTTCACCGCCGAGCCGTCGCGCGTCGTCATGTCCGGGTTGGAGATCGGCACGGTCAGCTGCTGTCCGTCGCCGCCCGTGACGTCCTTCATCGCCCAGAACATCGAGGTCAGGTCCCACAGCTCCATGTCCTTGTCGACGATCAGCGTGTCGAGGCCGGAGCTGATGACGGGGTAGAGCGTGAAGGGGTCGAGGGCCGTGGAGGGTGAAGCGGCCTGCTTGGCCAGGGTGTTGAGGAACTTCTGCTGGTTGCGCATCCGGCCCAGGTCCTGGTCGGCCTCCTGGTGGCGCTGGCGCACGAAGGCCAGCGACTGCCGGCCGTCCAGGGTCTGGCAGCCCGCCTTGAAGTCGGCGCCCGAGTCCCGGTCCTTGATCGGCTTGTCGATGCACATGTCCACACCGCCGAGCGAGTCCACCAGATCGCGGAAGCCGCCGAAGCCGATCTCCGCGTAGTGGTCGATGTGCAGGCCGGTGTTGGACTCGACGGCCCGGATCAGCAGCTCGGCGCCGCCGTCCCCGTACGCCTGGTTGAGCTTGTGCGTGGCGGCGGGGTAGTGCTTGCCGGACTTCTCCCCGGTGAAGGCGGGGATGGTGACGTACGAGTCACGGGGCAGGCTGAGCATCGTCGTGCCGTTGTCGCCCGTGTGCAGGATCATCATCGAGTCGGTGTGCTTGCCGTAGTCGTCCGACCCGGTGTGCAGCTCCTCCTTGTCCTTGTCGGACAGGCCCTCGCGGCTGTCGGAGCCGACGATGAGGTAGTTGGTGCCCTTCCCGGAGGGGGAGCGGTCCTGGATCTTCCCGAGGTCGACCTCGCGCCGCAGCTTCGAGTCGGCCCAGAAGTACGTGCCGACCGAGACGGCCAGCAGGAAGGCCACGAGCACGAGCAGGCCGATGACTATCCGCCTGCCCCAGCGGGGCCTCGGCTTCCGTGCGGTGCGGGGGGTGCCGCTGCCGCGCCCGTGGACCTGGCCTGTGGTGTAGCCGTCGCGGGCGGGCCGGCGCTGGGGGTCGGTCCACTCGTTCATGAGTGCCAGTGTGCCCGGAGGTGCACGGAGGCTCGCCCCGAGGAACAGGACCGGGGCAGGGCTGTAGCAGAGCTGATGCAATCGGAGCGCGTGGGAACGCCGCGCATACAGTGGAGTACATGACCATTCAGGACCGGAGCACGGCGGACGACACGCCTGGCATACCCGGCAAGCCGATCTCGGCCTCGCGCACGACGCTCTCCCACATCATGACCAGCAGCGAGACGAACCTGCTGGGGACCGTGCACGGCGGCGTGATCATGAAGCTGGTGGACGATGTCGCGGGCGCCGTCGCCGGACGGCACTCCGAGGGCCCCGCCGTCACCGCGTCGATGGACGAGATGGCCTTCCTGGAGCCGGTGCGCGTGGGAGACCTGGTCCATGTGAAGGCGCAGGTCAACTGGACCGGCCGGTCCTCCATGGAGATCGGTGTCCGGGTCCTCGCCGAGCGGTGGAACGAATCCACCCCCGCCACCCAGGTCGGCAGCGCCTACCTCGTCTTCGCCGCCGTCGACGAGGACGGCAGGCCGCGCGCCGTACCGCCGGTGGTCCCGGAGACGGAGGAGGACCGGCGCCGCTACCAGGAGGCGCAGATCCGGCGCACGCACCGGCTCGCCCGGCGCCGCGCGATCAAGGAGCTGCGGGAGAACCGCGCCGCCGAGGGGCTCACGGACTGACGGTGCTCACGGATTGACGGTGCTCACGGCGGGGGTCACGTTCCGTCCCCGCAGGCCACCTGGTCGCCCGTGACCGCCTGCGGACTGCCGGGCTTCACCGGCAGCGGCTCCTGGTAGTGCACCCGGTGGACGCCCACGAAGTCGGCGCCGAGGGTCACCAGCATCAACGGACCCTGTCCGGTCACCGCCCGCAGCTCGGCGCCGGGCAGGGCCGCCGCGACCACCCGGACCGAGCGGTCCCAGCGCGGGTCGAAGTCGATGATCGTGCGCGCCACGTGCGGGGCGTTGGTCGGCATGCCGGTGGTCGAGAAGCCGGTGCCGCGCAGCTCCTGGTCGGTGGCGGCGCCCAGGCCGGCCCGGCCGGTGCCGTTGAGGACGTGGACGTGGATCTGCCCGGGCGACATCCCCACGGTGGTCGGGGGCTGGTCGCGGAGCTTGTTCGACGTCGCCTTGCCGTCCTGGCCGTGGCGCGCGGGCCGCAGGACGATCGGCCGGTCCTCGCGCAGCGCCTTGAAGATCAGGGCCGCCCCCTGTTCGTCCCACTTCACCGTCGAGCCCACGTGCGGCACCGGGAAGTCCACCACGGCGACCGGCACCGAGGTGAACTCCGACGAGGACGGGGTCAGGTCCTTGAGCGTGCGGCCCAGCTCGACGAGCTCGTCGCTGGTCAGGCCCCGGTCGGCGCGGACCGAGCCGAGGAGGGTGGTGGCGACGTCGTGGAACCGGACCGGGTTGAGCAGCATGCCGGTGCTGGTCGTCTTGTGCAGGAGCGCGGCGACGAAGCGCTGCTGCCGGCGCATCCGGCCGAGGTCCGAGCTGCCGTCCACATGCCGGGAGCGGACGTACTGCAGGGCCTGCCCGCCGCCCAGGGTGCTGGTGCCGACCGGCAGGTCCAGCCCGCTGAAACGGTCCTTGAGCGGACGCGTCGTGCACACCTCCACCCCGCCCAGCATGTCCACGGTCTTCATGAAGCTGGTGAAGTCGACCTCCACGTAGTGGTCGATGTGCAGCCCGGTCAGCTGCTCGACGACGCGGACGGTCAGCCCCGGGCCGCCCTCCGCGTAGGCGGCGTTGAGCTTCTGCGGGTGGGCCGGATGGACGCGGCCCGCGGAGTCCGTGCGCTCGGGCAGCACGGTGTAGGTGTCGCGCGGGAGGCTGACCACCGTGGCCCGGTCACGGGCGGCGGAGAGATGGACCAGCATCAGCGTGTCGGTGCAGTGGCACGGGTCCCCGCCCAGGTGGAAGCGGGTGCGCTCGTCCTCGGTGATGGTGTCGCGGCTGTCGGTGCCGACGAGGAGGAAGTTCACGCCCTGGCTGTTGTCCGGCCGGTTCGACAGCCCGCCGAAGGGGTCGATGCGGCCGATGCCCCTGTTGATCCCGTTGACCATCGCATGCCCGATGCCGCCGGTGCCCAGCACCACGACGGCGGCTCCGGCCGCGAGGCGCAGTCCCCAGCGGGGGCGGGGCTTCGCGCCGTGACGGGCCCGGTGCGGGCGGCGGGGGAGAGCCGGTGCGGTCATGTCGAGCACCTCCGCGTCTATGCGGGCAGAAACCGGTGACACGGTAGGTCCATACGATCAACAGCTCGCGGCCCCACGCCGCCGGTGAGGGGCCCGGCCACCCGGGCGGGGCGGGGTGCGTCCCCCGTTGGCGGTAACGTGGCCGCCATGCCAGAGCAGCATCCCCCCGTTTCCGTGATCATGCCGGTGCTCGACGAGGAGCGCTATCTGCGAGCCTCCGTGCAGCACATCCTGGAGCAGGACTACCCCGGTGAGCTCGAGGTGGTGATCGCCCTCGGCCCGTCCACGGACCGTACGGACGAGATCGCCGCCGAGCTCGTGCGCGAGGACCCCAGGGTGCACACGGTGCCGAACCCCACGGGCCGTACGCCCGCCGCCCTTAACGCGGCGATCAAGGCGTCGCGGCACCCGGTCATCGTGCGGGTGGACGGGCACGGGCTGCTCTCGCCGGGCTACATCAAAACGGCCGTGCGGCTGCTGGAGGAGACGGGCGCCCAGAACGTCGGCGGCATCATGTTCGCCGAGGGGGAGAACGACTGGGAGAAGGCCGTCGCGGCCGCCATGACCTCCAAGATCGGCGTGGGCAACGCGGCGTTCCACACCGGTGGCGCGGCGGGCCCGGCGGAGACGGTGTTCCTGGGCATCTTCCGGCGCGAGGCGATGGAGCAACAGGGCGGATACAACGAGGAGTTCATCCGCGCCCAGGACTGGGAGCTGAACTTCCGCATCCGCGAGGCGGGCGGGCTGGTCTGGTTCTCCCCGGAGCTGAAGGTCCACTACCGGCCGCGCCCGAACGTACGCAAGCTCGCCCGGCAGTACATGGAGTACGGCCGCTGGCGGCACGTCGTCTCCCGCTACCACAAGGGCTCGATCAACCTGCGCTACCTCGCCCCGCCCGCCGCGCTGCTCGCCATCGCGGCGGGGACGGTCGTGGGCGTGACGGTCACCCCGTGGGGGCTGGTTGTGCCGGCCGGGTACCTCGCCGCGATCGTGGCGGGGTCGGTGCCGGCCGGCAAGGGGCTGCCGCCCAGGGCCCGGGCGTGGATCCCCGTGGCCCTGGCGACGATGCACATGTCGTGGGGCTACGGCTTCCTGACGAGCCCGCGGTCGCTCGCCCGCAAGGTCATCGCGAGCCGCCGCCCGGCGGTCAGAAGCGGTTCAGCGAATTGACCTTCATGCAGGCCGACTTGTCGTCCCCGTTGAGCGGATCGGCGCTCTCGGGGGCCTTGTTGTCGTCCGGCTTGCGCTTGTCCTCCTTCGGCTGCTTCCCGTCGTCCTTCGCACCGTCGTCCTTCGCGCCGTCGTCGGGCTTCGGGTAGGCCGTGCCCTTGCGCCAGTCCCCTCCGACGACCAGGGTCACCCGCTCTGCGGAGGGGGACATCCGCACCGCGCTCTCCGGCAGGCCGATGGCCTTCGCCACGGCGAGGGCCTCCGGCCGCTGCGCGGTCTCGGGGTAGGTGATCGTGGTGTCCGCCTGGGCCCTCGGCGTGGAGTCGGCGACGGCCTTGGCGAAACCTTGCTTCACCAGGTATGCGGCGATGTCCGAGCCACGGCCGGTGGCCGGGGGCAGGACGGCGGTGCCGGTGCCGTTCTGCACGGTCACCTCGATGCCCTTCCTCGCCGCGTCGGGAGCGGCGGGGCGTGAGCCCTTGTCGTCCTTCTTCTTGTCCTTGCCGTCCAGCGCGATGTCGTTGCGGACGAGCGAGAAGAGCTTGTCGGCATCGCCGGGCTTGGGTATCACATGCGCGTCCGGGTCCTGCGGGTCCTGGACCCACGGCATGGTGGTCATGGTGATCCGGCCGGACGGCACGCGCTGCACGTCGTTCGCCAGGTCGTAGAGCTTCTTGACCGACCCCAGGTCCTTGTCGACGGTGAGCGCCTTGGTGGCCGCCTCGGCGAGGTCGGTGAGCTGGCCGGCGTCGGAGAGCTTGGTACCGCCCTTGAGCTGACGGACCATCGCGTTCATGTAGAGGTGCTGGGCGTGGGTACGGCCTATGTCGCTGCCGTCCTCGAAGCCGTGGCGGGTGCGCAGCCACTGGAGGGCCTGCTCGCCCTTGACCGTGTGCGTGCCCTTGGCCAGGCGCAGGCCGGACTTGTCGTCGTAGACGTTGTTGTCGACGCAGACCGGGACGCCGCCGACCGCGTCGGCCATGCTCACCACACCGGCGAAGTCGATCATCATGAAGTGGTCGACGGGTATGCCGGTGAGAGCCTCCCAGGTGGCGACCGTGCAGCCCGGACCGCCGTTCTGCAGGCTGGTGTTGATGATCTGGGTGTCGGTCGCCTGGTAGACCTTGCCGTCGGACGGGTCGGTGCACTTGGGGATCGCGGTCCGGGTGTCCCGCGGGACGCTGATGACCGACATGTTGCTGCGGTCGGCCGAGACGTGCAGGAGCATCTGGACGTCGGCGAGCGGCGGCCGGTCGGCGTCATCGCGGGCGCCGCCGAGGTCCTGGTTCTCCTTGCTCGCGCGGCTGTCCGAGCCCACGAGCAGGATGTTCAGCGGGCGCTGGCCGGCGGAGTTGGGGACGCTGCGGTCGAGCGGCTTGTCGCTGAGGTTGAGAGCGCCCTTCTTGATGTTGCCGTTGAGGTGCTCGTAGTAGAAGTACGCGCCCGTGGACGCCACGACGGTGAGGACGGCGAGGGAGAGCCCGCTCCATCGCAGGATCCGGACCGTCCTGCTGCGCTCCTTCTTCCCTCCGGGCTTCTCTCCAGGCTTCTCCCCGGGCTTCTCTCCAGGCGCCTTTTTCTCTCCCATCGGGCCTCCCCATGAGTGCGGTGTGTCCGGCCGGCCCGATGGGCACAGGCGTGAGCTACCTGGTGACTGTGGTGTTGAGCAAAGAGATGCGCAAGCCTGTGCGAAAGGTTCACTTCGCGCAGATGTTCTTGTCGTCCGCCTCGATCTTCTGGATTCCCTCGGGCGCCTTCGACGGCGCCTTGGGGGCCTTGACCGGAGTGCCGGCGCCCTTGAAGTCCGCGCCGAGGGTGAGCGTCATGTCCGCGGTGGGCGCCGCGTTCGCCGTGCCCTGACGGAGGGCGTCGGCGGGCAGCCCCATCGCGTCCGCGAGGCGGCGCGCCTGGTCGGCCTGGTTGGGGGCGAACTCCAGGACCGTCTTGGCGACCTTCTTGTCCGGCGCGTTGCCGCCGTTCGAAGCGCGCGGCATGTTCTGGGAGTTCTGCAGCCAGGCGGCCGTCACCTGGGCCGCGCCCACCTTGCCGGAGCCGTTGAGCACCTTGACCCGGACGCTCGAGGCGTCGGCCCGCGGGCCCTTGAGGAGCGCCTCCTGCTTGGCGTCCTGCTCCTCCTTGGCCTGCTTCTCCTTCTGCTTGACCTCGGTGAGCGAGACGTCGCCGCGCACCATCTCGAGCAGCGGATCGGCCTTCGCCTTGTCCATGATGACGGTCTTGCGGACCTTGCCGTCGGCCGGATTGTCCAGGACCGGGAGCGTGGTGAAGGTGATGTTCTTCAGGTTCACCTTGCTCAGCTCCTTGGCCAGGCTCGTGAGCTTGGATATGGAGCCTATGCCGGTGTCGACGGTGAGCGACTTGGTGGCGGCGTTGCCCAGGGCGTAGAGCTTCGTGGGATCCGACAGTGTGTCACCGGACTTCATCTTCCGGATCATCGAGCTCAGGAACTGCTGCTGGAGCTTGATGCGGTCCAGGTCGCTCTCGAAGCCGACGCTGTGCCGGGTGCGGACGAACGCGAGCGCGTCCTCGCCCTCGATCTCGTGCCGGCCCTTGCTCAGCTTGAGGTGGGACTTGGGGTCGTTGATGTCCTTGGCGAGGCACACCTCGACGCCGCCGACCGCCGAGGACATCTTCTTGACCGCGTTGAAGTCGGCCATCATGAAGTGACTGATCTTCAGGCCGGTGATCTTCTCGACGGTGCGCCAGGTGCAGCCCGGGTCACGGGCCTCCTGTCCCAGGCTCTCGTTGAAGCGGACGTTCTTCGAGCCCGGGATGTTCTTGGTCGAGCCGTCCGGCTGCTTGGTGGGGCACTCCGGGACGTCGGTGATCATGTCGCGTGGGATCGAGACGACCGTCGCGTTCGACCGGTCCTCGGAGACATGGAAGAGCAGGGTGGTGTCGGCGTGCCCGACGCTGCCGTCGTCGCCGTAGCCCGTGTTGCCCGCGCCCGAGCGTTTGTCGGTGCCGATGACCAGGATGTTGACCGGGCCGTCGGGCACCGCGTCGTTGTCGATGCCGACGTCGACCTTGTCGAGGTTGTTGTTGAAGTGCTGGTAGATCAGGTACGCGCCGACGCCGCCGCCCACGAGGAGGAAGGCGAGCGTGCCGCCGGTCCACATCAGGACCTTCTTCTTCGCCGACTTCTTCGGCTTCTGCTTGCGGCGGCCGGCCGCTGCCGGTGCGGCCTTGCCAGCTGCCTTCGTGCCCGTTGCCTTCGTGCCCGCAGTCTTCTTGCCCGCTGCCTTCTTGTTCGCCATGCGGCCGCCGCCGCCCGGCTGTTCGGGCACGCGGGGGGACGGTGACGGCGCGGCAGGGGGCAGCGCTCCCTCGGCGGGGTCGAGCCGCAGCTCGTAGCTTCCGGTCTTGGGGTCGTACACCCACTGGTCGGCGGGGTCGACACCGTCCGCCTGCCCACGGCCCTGCGCGTCCACGGTCGCTTGAATCCTCCGGCGTCGACTGGTGAGTGCGCGCCTCACGCGGCCGTGCGCACGGATCACTCACATTAATCGCCCAGTTCAGCGCCAAGCGACACCGGTGACAAATCCCGGTCACCTTATAACCGGTCAATCCATCCCATCAGCCGCAGATGCCTCGGGCCGCGGTGGTTCCCTCGTAGGTCGGCGTCTGGGAGGGGGCGGGTGTGAGGGAGGAGGTGGGGGAGGGTGACGGCGCTTCGTCCGACGGTTCGTCGGAGTCGTACCGCGGCCTGCCGCCCGGCTTGTTGTCGGCGGGACGTACGTGCTTGGTGACCGCCACCGGCCGGTCCATGCGCAGCAGTTCGAAGAGCTGGTCGGCATCCGGCTGCACCAGCTCGTCGCGGTCCGGGTTGTAGGGGTACGGCCTGCGGGGCACGGTGAGGAACTGGACGCGCTCGGTGGGGATGTTGCGCACGGTGCGCACGAGGTCGTACATCTTCTTCAGCGAGTCGAGCCCCTCGTCCGTGGTGAGCGATCTGGTCGCCGCGTCGAGCACCGGGTAGAGCCGGGTGGGGTTGAGCAGCACCCCGTCGCTGCGCATCTCCTGGAACAGGGCGCCCAGGAACTCCTGCTGACGCCCCATGCGCTCGGTGTCGCTGCCGTCGCCGATGCTGTAGCGGGCCCGGACATAGCCGAGCGCCTGTTCCCCGTGCAGCACCTGACGGCCCGCGGGCAGGGTCAGGTGGGCCTCGTGGTCGTTTACGGGCTTCTTGAGACACACCTCGACGCCGTCGACCGCGTCCACCAGCCGTTTGAAACTGCTGAAGTCCACGACGATGTGATGGGTGATCCGGATGTTCGTGATGTTCTCGAGCGTACGGATCGTGCAGGCGGCGCCCGCGAACTCGAACGCCCAGTTGAACTGGGCGAAGTGCTCGTTGGTGTAACTGCCGTCCGGACGGCGGCAGCTGGGGATCCTCGCCATCAGGTCGCGGGGGAGGCTGACGGCGGTCGCGCGCTGCCGGTCGGCCGACAGGTGCAGCAGGATCGTGGTGTCCGAGCGCTGGGTGCCGCTGTCCTCGCCGTACTTCGCGTTGCCGGGACCGCTGCGGCTGTCGGAGCCGATGATCAGGATGTTCTGGGCGCCCGCCACCTGGGCTGTGGGGCGCTCGTGCTCGTAGCGCGCCAGCTCGTCCGCGGTGCGGGTGTCGGTGGTGATGTTGCCGTTGAGCTGCTCGTAGAGCAGCCAGCCCAGCCCGGCCGTGACGAGCACCAGCCCCGCCAGCCCCGCGGCCAGCCAGCGCAGCCATCGGCGTCGGCGCTGCCGCTCGGGGGCGGGACCGGTGGCGTACGGGCTGCTGCGGCGGTTCACGGCGGGCGTCCTCCTCCGCGGTGGACGGTGCCCGGTCCACGGTTGCCGTGAACCGGGTCGTACGCCCGATCATCACCCCGTCGGCGCGGTCCGGCAGCGTCAGAGGGCCGTCACGGTGACGCGCTCGCTCTCCCGGCGCTGCTCCAGGCCGCCTTCGGCGAGCCGGTCGAGGTTGCGGCACAGCACCACGGAGGCCCCGGCGGCGAGCGGGGCGAAGAGCCCGGCGGAGAGGCCGTCCCAGGTGTCGTACGGCAGCCCGGACAGCAGCCGCGAGCCCGGCCCGAGGCCGAGGCGGGCCGCGTCCTCGCGCGCCCGTTCGACCAGCTGGGTGCCGGTCAGCTCGGTGCCGCCCACGGAGAGGGCGGGCGCGTCCGGGTCCACGGGGGCGTACGGGGCGAAGCGGTCGCCCTGGCCCGGCACCTCGACGGCGTAGTCGGCGAAGCCCTCCGGCGGCTGGGGGAACCGGCCTCCCAGCGGGCGCAGGGCGAGCGCGACGCGCTCCCCGGTGCAGGCGCGCGCCTGTTCCAGGGCGTCCGGGCCGCTGACGACCAGATCGGCGGCGGCGGGATCGCCGTCCACCTCCGCCACGACGCCGGCCGACGAGCACGCGAGCAGCCAGGCGGCGGTCTGCCAGTGGGCGGGCAGGAGCAGCGCGAGGCGGTCGCCGGGCTCGGTGGCGAGATCGCCCTGCAGCAGATTGGCGGTCTTCGCCACCCAATTGGCGAAGGTGGCGACGGACAGTTCCACTCGTTCGCCGGTGGCGTCGTCGTAGAAGGTCACGAGGGGGCGGCCCGGGTCCGCGGCGAGTGCGGAACGCAGCAGGTCGGCGGGGGTGCGGTCGGTGGCGTGCATGCGCGTCAGGGTACGTGGCACGGGCCGTGACGGTCAGTCGGACGGGTGTGTGCGGAACCGGTCTCGAGCCGACTGGCCGTCAGCTCAAGAATGGACATATATGTCCAGATATGGCCAGGATTTCTGTCATGCGTGGAATCCTCGTCACCTCGACCGTCACGGCCTGCGCCGCCGCCCTCGCCCTGCCGTTCCTCGCCACGTCCGGTATCGCCTCCCCGGGCGACCCCGGCAAGGCGCTGCCCGGGGCGCCGAAGCTGGCGGGTTCGACCCGCTCGCTGCCGCTCGCCCCGCTCGGCGCCGCCGACGGGGCGAGCGGCGGACAGGGCGTCAGGGCGCAGCAGGTCAAGCCCTTCTCGCTGGTCGGCATCGTGTGGGACAGTCCGGCCGCACGGCTGCGCGGCCACGCGCAGGTGCGCACCCGCTCCCTGGGCAGCCGGACCTGGTCCCGCTGGCAGGACGTGCAGACCCAGAACCAGGACCGGCCCGACCTCGGTACCTCCGAAGAGCGGGAGGGCCGCAAGGGGGCCACCGCACCGCTGTGGGTCGGCGACTCCGACGCCGTCGAGGCCCGGGTGGTCCCGCACGGCCGGACGGGCCGCACCGACGCCAAGCTGCTGCCCAGCGGCCTGCGGCTCGAGCTCGTCGACCCCGGCGCGGACCCGGGCGGGCGGAGCGGCCGCCGGGCGGGCGGGCCGGGCCCGAACGACGACAAGGACGCCAGCTCCGTCGCCAACGCCCCGCTCGCGGCCCTGGGCGCCACCGAGATCCCCGCCGGGCACCGGCCCTCGCCGCACGAGGTGGCCGTGATGACGGCCATCGCCGACGCGACATCGGGCGGCACCGGCGAGGGGGAGGGGGCGGTCCCGACGCCGCCCATCATCAACCCGGGCGAGGGCACCTCCGGCGGCCCGGGCACGGCCGACGGGTCCGCCCCCGACCGGAACCCCGAGCCCGACACCCCGCCGTCGGACACCGACGACAACGACAACGGCGCCTACTCCGGGTACGCCGGGGCGCGCCCGCGCATCGTCACCCGGGCGGGCTGGGGCGCCGACGAGTCGCTGCGGGAAAAGGGCTTCGCCTACACCAAGAGCGTGAAGGCGGCCTTCGTCCACCACACCGCCTCGGGCAACAGCTACACCTGTGCGCAGTCGGCCTCCGTCATCCGGGGTATCTACCGCTACCACGTCGTCAGCAGCGGCTGGCGGGACATCGGCTACAACTTCCTCATCGACAAGTGCGGCACGATCTACGAAGGCCGTGCAGGTGGCGTGGCGAAGGCCGTCAGAGGCGCCCACACGATGGGTTTCAACACCAACAGCATGGGCATCGCCGTCCTCGGCACGTACGGGACCAACAGTCCGTCCTCCGCCGCGCTCGACGCGCTGGAGCGGCTCACAGCGTGGAAGCTCGGCTTGTTCAACGCCAATCCGCGCGGCACCGCGACCCTGGTGTCCGCGGGCGGAAACCTCTTCAAGAAGGGCTCGAAGGTCAAAATCAAGGTCATCTCCGGGCACCGTGACGGGTTCGCCACCGAATGCCCCGGGGACCGGCTCTACGAACGGCTCGGCACCATCCGTTCCGCCGCGGCCCGGCTCCAGGGCCGCTGACCGGGCTCGGCCGGGTCCGTACGGTCTGCATACACTGGCCGCCGATCAAGGCCCGGCCTCCAGCAGGAAGCAGAGACGTCAAGGTGACAGAAGCGATTCTTCTGGTCGGTGGCAAGGGGACCAGGCTGCGTCCGCTCACCATGAACACGCCCAAGCCCATGGTGCCGGCGGCAGGTGTCCCCTTCCTCACCCACCAGCTGGCCCGGGCCAGGGCGGCGGGCATCGAGCACATCGTGCTCGCCACGTCGTACCTGGCCGAGGTCTTCGAGCCGTACTTCGGCGACGGCTCCGCGCTCGGGCTGCGGCTGGAGTACGTCACCGAGCGGGAGCCGCTGGGCACCGGCGGGGCGATCCGCAACGTCGCCTCGCGGCTCGACTCCGGGCCGGACGAGCCGGTGCTCGTCTTCAACGGCGACATCCTCACCGGCCTCGACATCGGCGCGCTGGTGGACACCCACCGCACGGCCGGCGCGGACGTCTCCCTGCACCTGACCCGGGTCGAGGACCCGCGGGCGTTCGGGCTGGTGCCCACCGACCCGGACGGGCGGGTCACCGCCTTCCTGGAGAAGCCGCAGACGCCCGAGGAGATCGTTACCGACCAGATCAACGCCGGTGCGTACGTCTTCAACCGGTCGGTCATCGACTCCATCCCGGCGGGGCGCCCCGTCTCGGTGGAGCGCGAGACGTTCCCCGGCCTGCTGGCCGAGGGCGCGCACCTGCAGGGCATGGTCGACTCCACGTACTGGCTCGACCTCGGCACGCCGCAGGCCTTCGTACGCGGCTCCGCCGACCTCGTCCTCGGCCGCGCACCGTCCCCGGCGGTGCCGGGCCGCTGCGGGGAGCGGCTGGTCCTCGACACGGCCGAGGTGGCGCCGGACGCCAAGCTGATGGGCGGCACGGCCGTCGGCGCGGGCGCGCGGATCGGAGCCGGGGCGCGCGTCGACGGCAGCACCGTCCTCGACGGCGCGGTCGTCGAGGACGGCGCGGTGATCCGCGACTCCCTCGTCGGCGCGGGTGCGCGGATCGGGGCCCGTACGGTCCTCGACGGCGCGGTCATCGGCGACGGCGCGGTCATCGGCGCCGACAACGAGCTGCGGGCGGGTGCGCGGGTCTGGTGCGACGCGCGGATCCCCGCGGGGTCGATCCGCTTCTCCTCCGACGCGTAGGCCCTGCCGGGCGGATCTTCGGCCCGTCGGCCCGTCGACGGGCCGACGGGCCGCCCACGGGAGAGCTCAGCTTCACGGCTGGGAGCAACGGGTGGTGCGGGAGGGTCTACCGACGCCCCGGAGGGGCGTGCCCCCCGACGCACCCGCAGGTGCAATCCGGGTGTCCGGCCCCGGACGTACCCTGGCCGGATGGCCACCCGTACCTGGACCCCGCAGGGCCCGTACGACCTCGGACGCACCCTGGGCGTCCTCGCGCGCGGTCCCGGCGACCCCGCGTACCGGGTGACCCCCGCCGGGATCTGGCGGGCCACCCGCACCCCGGAGGGCCCCGCCACCGTGTGCCTCGCCGACGGCGGTGGCGAGGTGCGGGCGCAGGCCTGGGGGCCCGGCGGGGAGTGGCTGCTGGACCGGTTCCCCGCCCTGCTCGGCGCGGAGGACGACCCCGGGGCCTTCGTCCCCCGCCACCGGCTCGTCCACGAGGCACACCGCCGGAACCCCGGACTCCGCCTGGCCCGCACCGGGCTGGTCCTGGAGTCGCTGATCCCCTCGGTCCTCGAGCAGAAGGTCACCAGCGACGAGGCGTACCGCGCCTGGCGCCTCCTCCTCACGCGCTTCGGCGAGCCCGCGCCGGGCCCCGCCGACGGCCCGGCGGGGCGGATGCGTGTCATGCCGGAGCCGCGTGCCTGGGCGCTGATCCCGTCCTGGGAGTGGCACAAGGCGGGCGTCGACGCCAAGCGCTCGGCCACGATCGTCCGCGCCGCGCGTGCCGCGGTGCGGCTGGAGGAGGCCGCGGCGATGGACGACGCCGGCGCCGCGGCCGCCCGGCTCCGGGCGCTGCCCGGTGTCGGCCCCTGGACGGCGGCCGAGACGCTCCAGCGCAGCAACGGCGCGCCCGACGCGGTGACCGTCGGCGACCTGCACCTGCCGCGGATCGTCGGCTACGCGCTCACGGGCACGCGGGACGCGGACGACGAGCGCATGCTCGAGCTGCTCGCGCCGTACGCCGGACAGCGGCACCGGGCGTGCCGCCTGATCCTGCTGAGCGGCGTCGCCCCGCCGCGCCGTGCGCCGCGCTTCCCGGTGCGGGCCTGCACCTGCGGGTGCGTCGGGGGGCACGCCCTTCGGGGCGTCGGTAGACCCTCCCGCACCACCCGTTACCCCCAGGTGTGAGGCTGAGCCCTCCGGTTGGGTGGCTGGCCGCCGTCGGCGGCCAGCGGGCCGGACGGCCGCACAGCGGGGTCGCTGGGTTGAGCGGCGTCACTCCGCCGCGTTGCGCGGTGCGGAGCTCTCCCGTGGGGCGTCGCCGCGTGGCGCAGTGGCTGCCCGCTCGGGTGCCTGGCGGCTCGGGGGGTTCGGGGCGGAGCCGCGAGTTGTTCCCCGCCGCAGCGGCGACCGGCCACGGTGGCGGGGTCCGGCGGTGCCGAACCGGTCATGCCCAAGGGCGAAGACCTGCCGGACAAGTGCAAGCGGGGCGTCGCCGCGTGGCGCAGTGGCTGCCCGCTTGGGTGCCCGGCGGCTCGGGGGGTTCGGGGCGGAGCCGCGAGCTGTTCCCCGCCGCAGCGGCGACCGGCTACGGCGGGGGAGTCCGGCGGTGCCGGGCAGGCGCTAGCGGACCGTCACGAACGACTCCGCGTCCCTCGCCGGGCGGCTGCGCGGTGGGGCCGCCGCGTGGCCGATGGCGACCGTGCCCATCGGGTCCCAGTCCGCGGGCAGCGACAGCGCCTCCCGGACCACGTCGCGGCAGAACATCGTCGACGACACCCACGCCGACCCCAGCTGCTCACCCGCCAGCGCGACCAGGAAGTTCTGCACCGCCGCGCCCGCCGCCACGACGAACATCTCCCGCTCCGCGGTGCTCCGCCGCGCGTCCGGGTACGGGTGGGCGCCGTCCGCCACCAGGCAGGGCACCACCAGGTACGGGGCCCGGCGCAGGACGTCCCCGCGTCGTACCCGGCGGGCGATGCTCTCCTCCTGGAGGCCGTCCGCGCGCAGGTCCGCGATCCACGCGTCCCGCATCGCGTCGAGCAGGCGCACCCGCGACTCCTCGGACTCCAGCAGTACGAACCGCCACGGTGCCGTGTGGTGCGGCGCGGGTGCCGTCACGGCGGCGGCCACGGCCCGGCGCACGGCACCGGGGTCGACGGGGGCGTCCGTGAACTCCCGTACCGTGCGCCGCAGCGTCACCGCTTCGCGCAGGGCCTCCGACGTGCCCAGCCGGAACATGTCGTGCGCGGACCCGCGCACCAGCGCCCGCGCGCCCTCGGCGTCGTCCGCCACGATGTGCGCCAGGCCGCGCACGACCGCCACCGGCAGCCCGCCGGCCTTGCCCTTCACCAGGTCGCCGGCCGCGGCCAGTTCGTCGGCCGTGGCCACGACGGTCGCCACCAGCGGCCTGCCCTGTGCGTCGGTGCCGCCCCGCAGGTCCTCCAGGACCCGCACCCCGGCGGCGCCGATCGCGATGTCCGTCAGCCCCCCGCGCCACGGCCGCCCGGAGGTGTCGGTGATGACGACGCCGACGTCCACGCCGAGCGCGTCCCGCAGCCCGGTGCGGATCCGCTGCGCCGAGGCGTCGGGGTCCTCGGGCAGCAACAGCACAGTGCCGTCGGGGGTGTTGGAGGCGTCGACGCCGGCGGCGGCCATGACGAGGCCGAGCTTGTTCTCGACGATGCGCAGGGTCCCGCGCCGGGCGACCAGCCGTACGGTCTCGGCGTCGATCGCGGCCTCGCGGTCCTCGGCCCGCAGGACGCGGCCCTCGGCCTTGCTGACGATCTTCGAGGTGACGATCACCACGTCGCCGTCGGCGAGCCCGGGGAGTTCCTCGGCGGTGGCGGCCGTGGCGACGACCTTGGCGAGGTCGTCGCCCGGGCGGATCTCGGGGATGCCGGGCAGGGCCCACGCCCGGAACGCCGGGACCTCGCTCACGCGCGCACCTCCTCGGCCAGCGCCAGCGCCTCGGCGGCCATCCGGGCCGTGGCCTCGGTGTCGGTCATCATCAGCGGCACGGCGCGGCAGCGGATGCCCGCCGCCTCGACCTCGGCCACCGCCGCCGCGTCGACCGTGTCCACCAGCCAGCCGTCGACGAGGTCCGGGCCGTAGTGCGCGGCCACCGCCGAGGCCGTGGCCTCGACCCCGACGGCCGCGAGGACCTTGTCGGCCATGCCGCGCACGGGCGCGCCGCCGACGATCGGGGAGAGGCCGACGACCGGGGCCGTGGCGTCCGCGACCGCCTCGCGGATCCCCGGCACCGCGAGGATCGTGCCCACGCTGACGACGGGGTTGGAGGGCGGGAAGAGGATGACGTCCGCCGCCGCGACGGCCTCCAGCACGCCGGGCGCGGGCTTGGCCTGCTCGGCCCCCACGGGGACGATCGCGCGCGCGGGCACCGCGGCGCGCATCCGTACCCAGTACTCCTGGAAGTGGATCGCCTTGCGGCCCTCGCCGTCGGGGGCGTCGACCAGGACGTGGGTCTCGACGCGCTCGTCGGACATGGGCAGCAGCCGGACTCCCGGCTGCCACCGCTTGCACAGCGCCTCCGTGACGGCGCTGAGCGGATAGCCGGCGGCGATCATCTGGGTGCGGACGATGTGCGTGGCGAAGTCGCGGTCGCCCAGCCCGAACCACTCCGGGCCCACCCCGTAGGCGGCCAGTTCCTCTTTCACGGCGAAGGACTCGCCGGCCCGGCCCCACCCCTGCTCCTCGTGGATGCCGCCGCCGAGGGTGTACATCACCGTGTCGAGGTCGGGGCAGACCTTGAGGCCGAAGAGGTGGATGTCGTCGCCGGTGTTCCCGATGACGGTGATGTCCGCGTCGGGGACTGCTGCTCTCAGGCCGCGGAGGAAGCGGGCGCCCCCGATCCCGCCGGCCAGAACCACAATGCGCTGCTGCATGGAATGCAGTCTGTCAGCAGGGGGGTTGGGGGCCGCGGGGGGTCTACCCGGACACGGTCACGGTCCCGGCCTCGGCGCTCTGCGGGCGGTGCAGCGGCATCTCGGTCAGGCCCGGGAAGTAGATGTGCAGGCTGACCGCGGGCTCGAGCGAGTCGTTGACGACCTCGTGGACGTAGCCGGGGGCGAAGACCCGCTGGGCGCCGGTCCCGAGGCCGCGCCGCACGGTGCCCCCGGCGGTCTCGTGAAGCTCCGTCAGCGCACCGCGCAGGACGGTGAGCACCCCGGAGGACGGGCCGTGGCCGTGCAGCCCGCTGCCCTGGCCGGGCACCCAGCTGAGCAGCCACACCTCGTACCCCGGGCCGGTGCGCAGCCGGTGGTACCAGCGGCTGACGGCGTCGTACCGCACGAGACCGGCCCAGTCCGTACGGTCGGCGATCGTACGGGCCAGGCCGGCGAACTCGGCGACGGTGCGGGGGTGGGCGGCGGGCGGCGGCATGAGGTGCGGGATGGCGAGCGGGTCGCCGGCGATCTGGACGTCGCTGTTCATGAAAAGGGTTCCTCGGCGGAAGAGGTGCGGGTGGCGCGCAGCGCAGGGTGGTACGCCGGAGCGGGAGCCCGAAGGGCGAAGAAGCAAGAGGGTCAGCTGTGGCGAAAACGTCGAAAACGACGACGCATCAACAGCTGGAACAGCTCGAACAGCGACAGCGCGCGTGAACAGCGCAGCGCGACCCGTAGGCACGGGTCAGGGAGACGAAGGTCGCTGGCATACGGACAAGGAGAACGGCCCCGGCCGCACCGTGTCAACCGGATGTCCGATTTGGTGGCATCTTTCACTCCATCCGGTGGGGAGGCCCCGGGAAGGGTTTGCCGGGCCGTGCCCGCGGACAGCGCGCACTCGCCGGGCCCTGTGGCCGGGCGCCGCAACTGGAACGCCGGACCCGGCGTCCCTCCCTTTGAGAGGGGAACCTGAGGCGTCTGTGACGAGCGAGGGAAGTGTCCATTCTTGTGGTGATTTGGCAACTTTCTGCTCGCCCTTGGTTCCGCAGAGTGAATAAGGGGCTCAATAGCAGATCCCGGCTTGACTGGCCCGGATCGGCGCACTTGTAATTTCACTCGTGTCTTTCTGCCGCACCTGATCACGGCAGCATCACAGGGACGCAATGACAGACGAGGGGCGCACATGACCGAGCTGTTTCAGCAACTGCTGGTCGAGGAGGCGGACGAGGAGCTCGGCTGGCAGGAGCGCGCATTGTGCGCCCAGACCGACCCCGAGTCCTTCTTCCCGGAAAAGGGCGGATCCACTCGAGAGGCGAAGAAAGTCTGCCTCGCCTGTGAAGTCCGGTCCGAATGTCTTGAATACGCCCTCGCGAATGACGAACGCTTCGGCATCTGGGGCGGTTTGTCCGAGCGGGAGCGCCGCCGCCTCAAGAAGGCCGCGGTCTGAGGCCTAAGGCCGCAGCCTGAGGCCGACGAGGCCCGCCGTCCGCCCGGCCGCCGCGACCCGGCGCCCGCCACCCGACGGCACGAGTCCGACGGCACGAGCCGACGGGCCGTCACCGGCCCTGACGCGCACCACGACCCCGCGCACCCACCGACCCCGTGCGCTCACCGAGAAGCGCCCGCTGAAAAGCACCCGCCGAAAGCACACCCCACACGGTCCGCCTCCGCGCCCCGCACTCAGGAGGCGGACCGTCGTGTTGGAGCCACTAGTGTGGGGGGCCGTCCGAGACGCGCCGCCGCCCCAGCGGGCGGGCGCGTGCACCGCAGTCCAGCACCGCGGCCCCGCCGGAGCAGCTCCCGCCGGAGCGGTTCCCGGCGGCCGCTCCCGGCCGGAGGGCCCGTACGCCGATGTCCGTACACAGCAATACGACGGTCCCCTACCCGGGTACGGCCGCCCCCTTCGCCGCCCCCGCCTCCGCGTACGAGCCCGACCGTCCGCCGGCCTTCCCGCGGCACGTCGTCACCGCCGTGCTCGTCGCGCACGACGGCGCCCGGTGGCTGCCCGACGCGCTCGCCGGACTGCTCGGCCAGGACCGGCCCGTGCAGCGCGTCGTCGCCGCCGACACCGGCAGCACCGACGACTCCGCACGGCTGCTCGACGAGGCGCTCGGAGCGGGCGGCGTCCTGCACCTCGCCCGCCGCGCGAGCTTCGGCACGGCCGTCGACGAGGCGGTCCGCGCCGCCCCCGCACCGACCGAGGACGACCTGCCCTACCTGCGCAGCTCCAGCGGCTGGGACCCCGTCAGCCGCACCTGGCGCGAGGACACCCACGACTTCGACGCCCCCGCCCGCGACGCCGAACCCGTGCAGTGGCTCTGGCTGTTGCACGACGACTGCGCGCCCGAGCCCAACGCCCTGCGCGAGCTGCTGCGCGTGGCCGACGCCGAGATCACCGCCGGCCGGCCCGCCGCCGTCATCGGTCCCAAGCTCCGCAGCTGGTACGACCGCCGCCAGCTGCTCGAGGTCGGCGTCTCCGTCGCCCGCGGCGGCCGCCGCTGGACCGGGCTCGACCGCCGCGAGCAGGACCAGGGCCAGCACGACCAGGTACGGACCGTGCTCTCCGTGTCCACCGCCGGCATGCTCGTCCGCCGCGACGTCTGGGCGGAACTCGGCGGCTTCGACCCGCGCCTGCCGCTCATGCGCGACGACCTCGACCTGTGCTGGCGCGCCCACGCCGCCGGCCACCGCGTCCTCGTCGCCCCCGACGCCGTGCTGCGCCACGCCGAGGCGGCGTCCCGCGAACGCCGCCCCGTCGACTGCGCGGGCCGCAAACGGACGACGCCGCACCGCGTCGACAAGGCGGGCGCCGTCCACACCCTGCTCGCCAACACCCGTGGCGCGCAGCTGCCGTACGTCATGCTGCGGATCGTCCTCGGCACCCTGCTGCGCTCCCTCGGCTACCTCGTCGGCAAGGCACCCGGGCAGGCGCTGGACGAACTCACCGGCCTCGCCGCCGTCCTGCTGCGCCCAGGGCGCATCCGCGCGGCGCGCGGCAGAAGGGGCGCGCCGAAGGTGACGGCCGGTGAGCTGCGGCCCCTCTTCCCGCCGCCCGGCGCCACGCTCCGGGCGGCCGCCGAGCAACTGGCCGCCGGCTTCGGCGGACGCGCGGACGCCGAGGCGTCCTCCGCGGGCCGCCACGGCGCGGTCGAGTCCGGGCCCGGCGGAGACGACGCGGACTACCTGGAGATCGAGCAGTTCGCCCGCCTGAAGCGGATCGCGCGCAAGCCCGCGCCCGTCCTCTTCCTCCTCCTGCTGCTGGTCTCCGCCATCGCCTGCCGGGGGCTGTTCGGCGGCGGAGCGCTGTCCGGCGGCGCCCTGCTGCCCGCGCCCGACGGGGTGTCCGCCCTGTGGTCGGGCTACGCGGACGGCTGGCACCCCGTCGGCACGGGCACCACCGCGGGGGCACCGCCCTACCTGGCGTTCCTCGCCGCCTTGTCGGGGATCTTCCTCGGCTCCACCGGCACCACGCTCACCCTGCTGCTGGTGTGCTCGGTCCCGCTGGCCGGCCTCACCGCGTACTTCGCCTCCCGCCCGCTGGTCTCCTCGCGGCTGCTGCGCGCCTGGGCGGCCGTCGCCTACGCCTTCCTGCCCGCCGCGACCGGCGCCCTCGCCACCGGCCGCCTGGGCACCGCGGTCCTCGCGATCCTGCTGCCGCTCATGGCCCGCTCGGCCGTCTCCGCCGCGGGCTTCCGCTCCGCGGACGCCCGGCCCTCCTGGCGCGCGGTCTGGGCGTACGCGCTCCTGCTCACCGTCACCACCGCCTTCACCCCCGTGGTGTGGCCGCTCGCCGTCGCGCTGGGCCTGACCGTCCTCGTCGTGCGCGCCGTGCGCCGCACCGGCCGGCTCGCCGCGCACGGGCTCGGGTTCCTCACGGTGGCCGCCACCCCGGTCGTCGTCCTCGCCCCCTGGTCGCTGGGCCTGCTCACCCACCCGGGGCGCTTCCTCGACGAGGCCGGGCTCGCCTACGGGCACGGCACCTCCTCCGCGCTGTGGCTGCTGACGGGCGACCCCGGAGGGCCGAAGACCTTCGGCGGGCTGCTGTGCGCCGGCATCGTCCTCGCGGCACTCGCCGCCCTGCTGCGCGCGGACCGCACGCTCGCCGTCCGCACGGCCTGGGCCGCCGCCCTCGCCGCGCTGCTGTGCGCGGCGCTCGTCAACCACACCGCGTGGGCGGGACCGGCGACGCTCGTCTACGGCCTGGCGCTCATCGCGGCGGCTGTCGTTGGCGCCGAGGGCGCCCGCGAGCGCGTCGCCGCGCTCAGCTTCGGCTGGCGCCAGCCCGCCGCGGGACTCGTCGCCGTCGCCGCGGTCCTGGCCCCGCTGGCCGGCGCCGTGTGCTGGGCGGTGAGCGGCGCGGGCGGCCCGCTCGAGCGCCGCGACCCGGCACAGGTGCCGGCGTTCGTCGCGGAGGAGTCGGGCACCCGCGACCGGACCCGCACCCTGGTGCTCGACGGCGACGCCGCACACGTCCGCCACGCGCTCGTCCGCGGCTCGGGCGTACGGCTCGGCGACGCCGAGACCGCCGGCCGGGACACCAGGCTCGACGGCCTGGTCGCCAACCTCGTCGCCGGGTCCGGCGCCGACCAGGCGGCCCGGCTCGCCGACTACGCGGTCGGCTACGTGCTCGTACGCGACAGCGCGCCCAAGGAGCTCGGCCAGGTCCTGGACACCACCCCGGGCCTCACCCGGCTCAGCAAGCAGAGCGACAGCTCGCTGTGGCGGGTCGACCGGCAGGTCGCCCGGGTCACCATCACCGGCGCCGGTGCGCCGGTGCCCGTCGCCGCGGGGCCCGTCGAGGCGCACACCACGATCCCGGGCGGACCCGGCGGGCGCGTGCTGCGCGTCGCCGACAAGGCCGCGCCCGGCTGGACGGCCACGCTCGACGGGCGCGCCCTCAAGCGCACCACCGTCGACGGCTGGGCCCAGGGCTTCGAACTCCCCGCGCGCGGCGGGAAGCTGTCCCTCACCTACGAGACGCCCTTCGCCCACAGCGCCTGGGTGTGGACCCAGACGCTGCTCACCCTCGTGCTCGTGGTGCTCGCCCTGCCCGGCCGTCGCCGCGAGGTCGACGACGACCTGCCGGAAGACGGCACGACGGCCGCCGAGCCGCAGACCGCCGTGCCCGCGCAGCCCGCGACGGGGGAGGGCCGCCGGGCACGCCGCCTGCGCGCCGCCGCTGCCGGTGAGCCGCCCGCCGCGCCCGCGCCGGAGCCCGTACCGCCGCAGCCCGCCGAACCGGCCGACCCGTACGAGCAGCCCGCGATGGCCGACCCGGCCGACCCGTACGCCGCCGTGCCGCACCAGCAGCCCTACGGCTGGGACACCGCCCAGGCGTACCCGGGCCACGAGCAGCAGCCCTACTACCAGGACCCCTACGGCACCACGTACGACGGCTCGTACCCGCAGCAGGCCCCGTATCCGGACGGGACGTACGACCCCTACGGCTACGGCCAGCAGCAGCACTACGACACGACGTACCGCGACGGGAGCGAGCAGCAGTGAAGCGCACCACCCCTCAGCCCGTCCGGCGCTTGAGGACAAAACACAGCTTGTTCGCTGCGACCGCGGCCCTCGCCGCGGTCACCGGCGTCGCCGTGCTCCAGGCGCCCTCGGACGGCGGCGGCAAGCAGACCGTCACCGCGCCCGCACGGCTGCCCGTGCAGCAGTCCGCGCTGCTCTGCCCGGCACCGACCTCGTCGGACGTGGGGGAGACGACGTACACCGCGGTCACCCCGGCGGGCAGCGGGGGCGGGAGCGGGACGAAGAAGGCGGCGGACCTCCTGCCCGCCGCCGGCAAGGGGGGCGCCAAGGCCGCCGACAAGCCGGTGCTCTCCCTCAAGGAGCCCGGCAAGCCCGTCACCGCCTCCACCGACCGCTCGGACGCCCCCGCCCTCATCGGCACGGCCTCCGGCGCGCTCGCCCCCGGCTGGACCGTGCAGCAGACCACGGTGATCGGCGCGGGCAGCGGCCGCGGGCTGCACGGCCTGTCCTGCACCGCCCCCGGCACGTCCTTCTGGTTCCCGGGCGCGAGCACCGCCAAGGGCCGCCAGGACTACGCCCACCTCACCAACCCCGACGCCACCCCGGCCGTCGTGGACCTGGAGCTCTACGGCAAGGACGGCCGCATCAAGTCCCCCGCGGGGGAGGGCATCACGATCCCGCCCCGCTCCACCGTGCCCGTCCTGCTGTCGACCCTGACCGACGGCCCCGCCGACAGCCTCACCCTCCACGCGGTCGCCCGCTCCGGCCGGTTGGGCGCCGCCGTACAGGCCTCCGACGACAAGGCCGGCGGCGACTGGCTGCCGCCCGCCGCCGACGCCTCCGGGAACGTGGTCCTCCCCGGCATCCCCGCCGACGCCACGTCCGTACGCCTCGTCGCCTTCGCGCCCGGCACCGACGACGCCGACGTCACGCTGCGCCTCGCCGGGCCGGGCGGCTCGATCACCCCGGCCGGGCATGAGCAGCTGCACGTCAAGAGCGGGATGACGGCCGCCGTCGACCTGGGCAACCTCACCAAGGGCGAGGCGGGTTCGCTGCTGCTGTCCTCCCAGGACGGCAGCGGCCCGGTCGTCGCCGCCCTGCGCGTCACCCGCGGCAAGGACGACAAGCAGGAGACCGCCTTCATCCCGGGCACGCCCCCGGTCGACGTGCGCGGCACGGTCGCCGACAACCGCCCGAAGGGCACCACGCTGTCGCTGGCCGCGCCCGGCAAGGAGGCCACGGTGAAGGTCACGGCATCGGCGGGCAGCGACGGCGGGTCACCGGTCACCAAGACGTACACCGTCAAGGCCGGCACCACCCTGGCCGTCGAGCCGCCGCAGCCCTCAGGGGGCAAGGGGAGCTACGCCCTGACGGTGGAAAAGGTGTCCGGCGGCCCGGTGTACGCGGCGCGGATGCTCGCGCTGCCCAAGGACGGCGTCCCCATGTTCACGATCCAGCCACTGCCGGACGACCGCTCCCTGGTGGCCGTCCCCGAGGCCCGGCCGGACCTGTCCATGCTGAACCGCTGACGAGGCGTCGTCAGTCCTGCCCGTAGCGCGGGTCCACCGATTCGGGTGCCAGCCCGAGGAGTTCGGCGACCTGCTCGACCACGACCTCGTGCACGAGCAGGGCCCGCTCGTCGCGGTTCTTGGTGCGGATCTCCACCGGGCGGCGGTAGACGATGATCCGGTCGGGGCTGTCGCCGTGCGCCGCGACACAGCGGCCGAGCGGCACGGTGTCGCCGTCGAGGAGGGCGTCGCCCGGCTCGCCGTCCTCGCCCGCGACCGGCACCTCGCGCACCAGGAAGTCCACCGACGCCAGCTGCGGCCAGCGCCTTTCCAGTCGCTCCACGGAGTCCTGCACCAGGTCGACGAACGCTTCCGTCCGGCTGACCGACAGCGGCACCTGCGGCGGTGCGATCGGCCCGCGCATGCCGCGGCCGTGCCGGTCGCGGTGCCGGGGACGGGGGCCGGTGGGGCGGGGAGGTACGGGGCTGTCCATCACTTCCGAGAGTATCCGCCACCCGGCCGAGTACACGCGTGGCCGCGCATCTCATCGCATGTCGCCCCATGACCGTTCCGGTCATCCTTGCGATCGATTACAGCCACCTGTGCGACCGGTGGCCGCATACCGAATGACACTATGGGGGCCGGGCGGTGACGGACCGCCTTACCGGCAGCCACCCGTTCACGCATTCTCCCCGCAGGTCAAGCAGGCCCTCCGGAGAAGGCGTCCACCCAGCGAGCCGGTTGGACACGGAGGGGTGAGCCAAAGGTGAGTCGTCGCGGCCCGCTCAAGAGTGCGGTACCGTCCCACCTCGTGAGTCCTGTACGTCGCTGTTCGCGCACCGCGTGCGGCCGCCCGGCCGTCGCGACACTGACGTACGTCTACGCCGACTCGACCGCCGTCCTCGGCCCCCTCGCCACCTCCGCGGAACCGCACTGCTACGACCTGTGCGCCGAGCACTCCGAGCGCCTGACCGCCCCGCGCGGCTGGGACGTCGTGCGCCTCGCCGTCGACAGCTCCACCGCCCGCCCCAGCGGCGACGACCTCGAGGCCCTCGCCAACGCCGTGCGCGAGGCGGCCCGTCCGCAGGAACGCATCACCGGCAGGAACGCGCTCAAGGGGCCCGTCGCCCCGAACGCCCGCGAGGCCGATCCGATGGAGGTCGCCCGCCGAGGCCACCTCAGGGTGCTGCGCTCGCCCGACTCCTGACACCTCTCCTGACGCCTCTGACACCTCGTAGGAGTGATGGCGACGTCCGTCGCGCCGGGTAGGTTGGGGGGTCTGCAAACCCGACTCCAGGAGGGGCTGACCATGGCCGATCTGTCGCAGCTCGTCAAGGCGTACGACGTGCGCGGTGTGGTCCCCGACCAGTGGGACGAGACGCTCGCCGAATTGTTCGGCGCGGCCTTCGCCGAGGTGACGAACGCGGACGCGATCGTGGTCGGACACGACATGCGGCCCTCCTCACCCGGCCTGACGCAGGCCTTCGCCCGCGGCGCGGCGGCCCGCGGCGCCGACGTCACCGGGATCGGGCTCTGCTCGACCGACGAGCTCTACTTCGCGAGCGGCCGTCTCGGGCTGCCGGGCGCGATGTTCACCGCCAGCCACAACCCCGCGCAGTACAACGGCATCAAGATGTGCCGCGCGGGCGCCGCGCCCGTCGGCCAGGACACCGGGCTCACCGAGATCCGCGCGCTCGTGGAGCGCTGGTCCGAGGAGGGCGCGCCCGCGCCCGTCGCCTCCCCGGGCAAGGTCACCGAGCAGGACGTCCTCGCCGACTACGCCGCCCACCTGTGCTCCCTGGTCGACCTCCGAGGGATCCGCCCGCTGAAGGTGGTCGTGGACGCGGGCAACGGCATGGGCGGCCACACCGTCCCCACCGTCCTCGACGGCCTGCCCGTCGACCTGGTCCCGATGTACTTCGAGCTCGACGGCACCTTCCCCAACCACGAGGCCAACCCGCTCGACCCGAAGAACCTCGTCGACCTCCAGGCCAAGGTCCGCGAGACCGGCGCCGACATCGGCCTCGCCTTCGACGGCGACGCCGACCGCTGCTTCGTCGTCGACGAGAAGGGCGACCCCGTCTCCCCGTCCGCCATCACCGCGCTGGTCGCCGCGCGCGAGCTGGCCAAGCACCCGGGCGGCACGGTCATCCACAACCTCATCACCTCCTGGTCCGTGCCGGAGGTCGTCCGGGAGCAGGGCGGCAACCCCGTCCGCACCCGCGTGGGGCACTCCTTCATCAAGCAGGAGATGGCCCGCACCGGCGCGATCTTCGGCGGCGAGCACTCCGCGCACTACTACTTCCGCGACTTCTGGAACGCCGACACCGGCATGCTCGCCGCGCTCCACGTGCTCGCCGCGCTCGGCGGCCAGGCCCGCCCGCTCTCGGACCTCGTCCGGGAGTACGACCGCTACGCCGGCTCCGGCGAGATCAACAGCACCGTCGGCGACCAGGCCGGCCGGACCGCCGCGGTCAAGGCCGCGTACGCCTCTCTCGAGGGTGCCGAGGCCGACGAGCTCGACGGCCTCACCGTCAGCACCGCCGACTGGTGGTTCAACCTCCGTCCCTCCAACACGGAGCCGCTGCTGCGGCTGAACGTGGAGGCGCGCGACGCGGCGACCGTCGCCCGTGTGCGTGACGAGGTCCTGGCGATCGTCCGCGCCTGAGGCGGGTCCTGGCCGGTCCCAGCCCGATCTCCGGGGTCACGCGGCGCGGGGCCCCGGGACCCGGCGGTACGCTGACCGAACGAAGACGCACGTCCCGAAGGGAACCCTCATGCCGCTCGAAGCCGGACTTCTGGAGATCCTCGCCTGCCCGGCGTGCCACGCCCCCCTGCGCGAGGTCGCGGAGAAGGACGGCGACACCTCCGAGCTGGTCTGCGAGGGCCAGAGCTGCGCGCTGGCGTACCCGGTCCGCGACGGCATCCCCGTCCTGCTCGTCGACGAGGCCCGGCGCCCCGCCTAGCGGTGGCCGGCGGGTCGCCGCCGCGGCGAAGGGACCCGCCGGACAAGCCCTGGGGGAACGTACGGGCAACCCCCGACCGACCAAGCCGCCGGCCAACGCACCGGCGACCGGAGGCTGATCAACGGTGTTCGACGAGTCACTCCTCGATGACCCCGAGGCCCTGTCCCGCGCCGACCTCCACGGCCTGCTGCGCGGCGCCGCCGAGTCCGGTGCCCGCGTGCGCACGGCGGTCCGCAACGCGGCCGAGGCGGGCATCGGCGCCCTGAAGCCCGACGGCCGCCCACGCGCCATCCTGGTCGCGGGGCCCGGACACGCCGCCGGTTCCACCGCCGACCTGCTCACCGCGCTCGCCGACGGCAGCTGCCCGGTCGCCCTGATCCGCCCGTCCGGCGTGGCCCCCGCCCCGGGGGCCCTGCGCTGGAACCTCCCGGGCTGGACGGGCCCGCTCGACCTGCTGCTCGTCGCCAGCCCGGACGGCACCGAACCGGGCCTGGCCCAGCTCCTCGAACAGGCCTACCGCCGCGGCTGCTCCGTCGTCTGCGTCACCCCCGCGGGCTCCCCGCTCGCCGAGGCCACCGCCCAGGTACGCGGCCTGGCGATCCCGCTGACCGACACCCCGTACGAGGCCGCGATGGCGAGCGGCGAGCGGCCGGCGGACGACGGGACGGTGCTGCCCACGGGCCCGGGCACGCTCTGGTCCCTGCTCACCCCGCTCCTCGCGCTCGCCGACCGCATCGGCGTGCTCGACGCCCCGACCTCCGCGCTCGAATCGCTCGCCGACCGCCTCGACCGCCTCGCCGAGCGCTGCGGGCCCGCGATCGCCACCTACAGCAACCCGGCCAAGACCCTCGCCGCCGAGCTGGCGGACACCCTCCCCCTGATCTGGACCGAGGGCGAACTCGCCGCCGCCGTCGGCCGCCGCTTCGCGACGGTCCTCGCCGCGCTCGCCGGGCGGCCCGCGCTCGCCGCCGAGCTGCCCGAGGCGCTCACCGCGCACGGCACCCTGCTCTCCGGGGCGTTCGCCGCCGGAGCCGACCCCGACGACTTCTTCCGTGACCGCGTCGACGACCCCGAGGCGCTGCACGCCCGCGTCGTCCTGCTCCGCGAACAGGCACCGGCCGTCACCTCGCCCGCCTCCGCCGCCCGGGAACTCGCCCTGCACCGCGGCACCCCCGTCAGCGAGCTCGAGGCCGAGGACGGCGGTGCCGCCCTGGAAACCGTCGCCGAACTCCTGGCCGTCACGGACTTCGCCGCCGTCTACCTGGCCCTCGCCGGCACGCCCTAGCCGTACCCAGCGACCGGAACCACGCCCCCACAGTCAGGACCGCCCATGGACCGCCTCGTCAACACCGTGCGCCCCTACGCCTGGGGCTCCACCACCGCGATCCCCGAGCTGCTCGGCACCCCGCCCACCGGCGAGCCGCAGGCCGAGCTGTGGATGGGCGCCCACCCCGGCGCGCCCTCCCGGATCGACCGGGGCGACGGGCTCCGCTCCCTCGGCGAGGTCATCGCCGCCGGCCCGGTGCACGAGCTCGGCGAGGCCACCGTCCAGCACCTCGGCCCCGGGCTGCCGTTCCTGCTCAAGCTGCTCGCCGCGGCCTCCCCGCTCTCCCTCCAGGTGCACCCGGACCGCGCCCAGGCCGTGGCCGGCTTCGCCGAGGAGGAGGCCCAGGACATCCCCCGCGACGCCCCGCACCGCAACTACAAGGACACCAACCACAAGCCCGAACTCCTCTGCGCCCTCGGCCACTTCGAGGGACTGTGCGGCTTCCGCGACCCCCTCGAAACGGCGGAACTGATCGCCGCGCTCGACGTCGACTCCCTCAAGCCGTACGTCGACCTGCTGCACGCCCACCCGGAGATCGACGCCCTGCGCGAGGTGCTCACGGCCGTCCTGACCGCCGACCGCACCGCCATGGCCGACACCGTGGCCGCGGCCGCCACCGCGGCCGAGAAGCTCGCCGCCGAGCCCGGCCCGCACCGCGAGGCGTACGCCGCGTACGCCTCCGTCGCCCGGCACCACCCCGGCGACCCCGGCGTCATCGCGGCCATGCTCCTCAACCACGTACGGCTCCAGCCGGGCGAGGCGCTCTATCTCGGCGCCGGGGTCCCGCACGCCTACCTCGACGGCCTCGGCGTCGAGATCATGGCCAACTCCGACAACGTGCTGCGCTGCGGCCTCACGCCCAAGCACGTCGACGTGCCCGAACTGCTGCGCGTCGTCCGCTTCGAGCCGAGCGCCCCCGCGGTGCTGCGCCCGGAGGCCGGCGAGGGCGAGGAAGAGGTCTACGACACCCCGGTCGACGAGTTCCGGCTCTCCCGGTACGTACGCGCCGCCGGTTCGCCGCCCCGCCCGCTCGACGCGCGCACCCCGCAGATCCTCCTGTGCACCTCCGGCACCGCGGTCCTGCGGGGCGAGGACGGGGGCGAACTGGCGCTCGCGCGCGGGGAGTCCGCGTTCGTACGGGCCGGGGAGCAGGCCGTCCTCGACGGCGCGTGCACGGTCTTCCGCGCCACGGTGACGGTCTGAGGGCCGGGCACATGAGCACAACCGGCGGGACCAAGGCCGTCGTTGCCGCGCTGGGGGCCAATCTGGCCATCGCCGTCGCGAAGTTCACCGCCTTCGCGTTCAGCGGCTCGTCGTCGATGCTCGCGGAGGGAGTGCACTCGGTCGCCGACTCCGGCAACCAGGCGCTGCTCCTGCTGGGCGGCAAGAAAGCCCGGCGCGAGGCGACCGAGGAGCACCCCTTCGGCTACGGCCGCGAGCGGTACGTCTACGGGTTCCTCGTCTCCGTCGTCCTGTTCGCCGTCGGCGGCGTGTTCGCGCTCTACGAGGGCTACGAGAAGATCCGGCAGCCGCACACGCTGGAGAACTGGTACTGGCCGGTCGGCGTGCTCCTCTTCGCGCTCGTGGCCGAGGGGCTGTCGTTCCGCACGGCGGTCAAGGAGGCCGACGCACTGCGCGGCGGCCAGTCGTGGAGCCGGTTCGTACGCACGGCCAAGGCGCCCGAACTGCCCGTCGTCCTGCTGGAGGATTTCGGCGCCCTCGTCGGCCTCGTCCTCGCGCTCGGCGGTGTCGCCCTGTCGGTCGCCACGGGCAACGGCATCTGGGACGGCGTCGGCACGCTGTGCATCGGCACGCTGCTCGTGCTCATCGCGCTGGTGCTGGCGGCGGAGACGAAGTCGCTGCTGCTGGGCGAGGCCGCCGGGCCCGACCAGGTGGCGCTGATCCGTGCCGCGGCCGTCGACGGCGAGACGGTGACGGGCGTCATCCACATGCGCACGCTGCACCTGGGGCCGGAGGAACTGCTCGTCGCCGCCAAGATCGCGGTACGGCACGACGACACGGCCGCGCAGGTGGCCAGGGCGATCGACGCGGCCGAGGCGCGGATCCGCGCGGCCGTGCCGATCGCCCGGGTGATCTATCTGGAGCCGGACATTCACCGCTCCTCGGCACTCAGCCCACCTCGCTGAGCACCCGCATGATCGCCGCGGTGTCCGGGGCCGCCATCAGCCGCTCCCGGAACCCGCGGTCCATCAGGCGCCGCGACAGTATGGCGAGGATCCGCAGGTGCTCGTCGCCGGCGGCCGCCTCGGGCACCGCGATCATGAACAGGAGCCGGGCCTTCGTACCGTCCATCGAGCCCCACTCGATGCCCTCGGCGGAACGCGCGAAGGCCACGACGGGTGCCGAGACGGCGTCCGTCTTGGCGTGCGGGATCGCGATGTGCTCGCCGAGCCCGGTCGTGCCCAGCGCCTCGCGGGCCAGGACCGCGCGGACGAGGGCGTCCATGTCCGTCACCCTGCCGCTCGCGGCGAGCAGTTCGGCCAGCTCGTGCAGGGCGGCCTCCTTCCGGCCCGCCGCGAGTCCGGTGCGCACGGTGAGCTCGGTGAGGTGTCCGGAGAGCACCTCTCCGGCCTCGGCCACGGCGGGCGGCGTTACGGGTACGGGTACGGGCTGGGGCTCGGCGGACTTACGACCCAGCGACATCAGAGTGACGGTCGCCAGCGCGGTCGTCGCCGTACCCATGGCCACGGCGACGAAGAACATCGGCACGCGCCCGACCGCGCCCAGCACCGCCACGATCGGACCGCCGTGCGGCACATGGTCCTTCACCGCCGCGAGGCCCGCGATCGCGCCCGCCACCGCGCCGCCCAGCATGTTCGCCGGGATCACCCGGGCGGGGCGGGCGGCGGCGAACGGGATCGCGCCCTCGGTGATGCCGAAGAAGCCCATGAACAGCGCCGCCAGGCCGGTCTCCCGCTCCTGCTCGTCGAACAGCCGGCGCCGCATCAGCGTCGCCAGCCCCTGGCCGAGCGGGGGCACCGGGATGGCCGCGGCGCACATGCCCATGATCTCGGGGTTCTTGGAGACGAGACCCGCGCCGAAGAGGAACGCCGTCTTGTTGACCGGTCCGCCCATGTCGAAGGCGATCATCAGGCCCAGCAGCACCCCGAGACCCGCCGCGCTCGCCCCGGTCAGGGTCCCGAGCCAGTCCGTGAGGTGCTCGAAGACCCAGGAGATCGGCTTGCCGAGCACGTAGACGAAGAACAGGCCGACCGCCGACGTCGCCGCCACGGGGATCACGATGATCGGCATGATGGGCTGGACGAACCGCGGCACCCGGATCCGCTTGATCCACAGCACCACGTACCCGGCGAGGAAGCCGGTGACGATCGCCCCGATGAAGCCCGCGCCCGACTTCGAGCCGTACAGCGCACCGGTGTTGGCGATCCAGCCGCCGATCATTCCGGGCACGAGCGCGGGGCGGTCGGCGATGGCGTAGGCGATATAGCCGGACAGGATCGGCACCATCAGCGTGAAGCCGATGACCCCGATGTCGTTGACGTGCTTCCAGAACGAGCCGTCCGGGATCACCAGACCGTGCTCGGTCGCATGGCCGCCCAGCGCCAGCGACACCGCGATCAGCAGCCCGCCGACGACGACGAACGGGATCATGTACGAGACGCCGTTCATCAGCGCCTTGTAGACGACGCCGCGGCCCTTGCCGCCACCACCGCCCGCAACCGCCGTCGCGGCAGCCGCGGTGCCGCCGCCCCCGCCCCTGTACACGGGCGCCTGCATGACCTGCCCGATCAGCTGCTCCGGGTGGCGGATGCCCTCGGCAACGCCGACGGACAGCACTCTCTTGCCGGTGAAGCGGCCGAGGTCGACGTCCTTGTCGGCGGCGACGATGATGCCGTCCGCCTCCCTGACATCGTTGTCGGAAAGGACGTTCTCGGCGCCGATGGATCCTTGGGTCTCCACCTTGATCTGGTGGCCGAGCGCCTCGGCGGCCTGCGCCAGCTTCTCCGCCGCCATGTAGGTGTGGGCGATGCCGGTCGGACAGGCGGTGACGGCCAGCAACTTGAGCCGCCGTCCGCCCGCCCCGGCGGCCTCGGGGGGATCTGCTGGACTGATCACGTGAACTCCTCCTTGTGCCCTCGCGCATGCGCATCCTGCAACAACCGGCCAGTGGATCAAAGCGATCGGGCACGACCGGTGTCCGGACGGACCCGGAATCTCGAATTCCGCCGGAGCGGGCCCGGATCGAGGCGGGGAAGGGGCTGGGGATCACCATGCCGTCCGGTGTAGATTCGGGCAGAGCCAGACGTCGCTGCTGATGGCGGTCGGGCGGTTCGCGCGATGGACGCGACGGACCGGCCGAGGGAGAGAGGGCCTCCGACGAACTGCGCTGCGTCCAGGGGGTGCACGAGACCTTTGGGCTCCTTGAGGGTGCCCGTGGGACTCCTGCGTCGGAAAAGCCTGGTCGCGTGCACGGCCGTACCCAACCCTCGCTCGCCCTTCAGGAGGAGCAGCCCGTATGTCCACCACCTCCACCGGCCAGGACTTCAAGGTCGCGGATCTGTCGCTGGCCGCTTTCGGCCGCAAGGAAATCACCCTCGCCGAGCACGAGATGCCCGGTCTGATGGCGATTCGCAAGGAGTACGCCGAGGCGCAGCCGCTGGCGGGCGCCCGGATCACCGGTTCGCTGCACATGACGGTGCAGACGGCGGTGCTGATCGAGACGCTGGTCGCGCTGGGTGCGCGGGTGCGCTGGGCGTCGTGCAACATCTTCTCCACCCAGGACCACGCGGCCGCGGCCATCGCGGTGGGTCCGGACGGTACGCCGGAGAACCCGCAGGGCATTCCGGTGTTCGCCTGGAAGGGCGAGACGCTGGAGGAGTACTGGTGGTGCACGGAGCAGGCGCTGACCTGGCCGGACGCCGCCACCGGCGGTCCGAACATGATCCTCGACGACGGCGGTGACGCCACGCTGCTGGTGCACAAGGGCGTGGAGTTCGAGAAGGCCGGCGCGGCTCCGGACCCGTCCACGGCGGACAGCGAGGAGTACGCGGAGATCCTCAAGGTGCTCAACCGCACCCTGGTCGCCAGCCCGCAGAAGTGGACCCAGCTGGCGTCGGAGATCCGCGGCGTGACCGAGGAGACCACGACCGGCGTCCACCGCCTCTACGAGATGCAGCAGGCGGGCACGCTGCTCTTCCCGGCGATCAACGTCAATGACGCGGTGACGAAGTCGAAGTTCGACAACAAGTACGGCTGCCGCCACTCGCTGATCGACGGCATCAACCGTGCCACCGACGTGCTGATCGGCGGCAAGGTCGCCGTCGTCTGCGGCTACGGCGACGTGGGCAAGGGCTGCGCGGAGTCGCTGCGCGGCCAGGGCGCCCGCGTGGTGGTCACCGAGATCGACCCGATCTGCGCGCTGCAGGCCGCGATGGACGGCTTCCAGGTCACCACCCTCGACGCGGTCGTCGAGACGGCCGACATCTTCGTGACCACGACCGGCAACCGCGACATCATCATGGCCTCCGACATGGCCAAGATGAAGCACCAGGCCATCGTCGGGAACATCGGCCACTTCGACAACGAGATCGACATGGCCGGCCTGGCCCAGCTCCCCGGCATCGTCAAGGACGAGGTCAAGCCGCAGGTCCACACCTGGACCTTCCCCGACGGCAAGGTCCTCATCGTCCTGTCGGAAGGCCGCCTGCTCAACCTGGGCAACGCCACCGGCCACCCGTCCTTCGTCATGTCGAACTCCTTCGCCGACCAGACGCTGGCCCAGATCGAGCTGTTCACCAAGCCCGAGTCCTACCCGACCGACGTCTACGTCCTGCCCAAGCACCTGGACGAGAAGGTCGCCCGACTCCACCTCGCCGCACTCGGCGTCAAGCTGACCACCCTGCGCCCGGAGCAGGCCGAGTACATCGGCGTCAAGGTCGAGGGCCCGTACAAGCCGGACCACTACCGCTACTGAGCACAGAGCCGAGAACGCCGAGCACACCGACAGCGCTGACACCATGGACAGCACCAGTGTCAGCAGCCGGTGAGCCGACCGGCAGGCCAGGCCCCCGCCTTCACTGCGGGGGCCTGGCCCGTTTCCGCCAAGGACCCCCACATGCCCCGCGGCCGCTACTCGCTTCACGATCCGCACGATCACACCCCCCTCGGTGAAGAGCACTTCCAGTGCGCCACCGGCCCGACCGGCTGGCGCTACGTCTCCCGGATCACCGCCCCCTCAGGCGATGAGACCGGTTCGGTCGATCTCGCCATCGACGCCCTCGGCCGCCCGATCCGTCTCCAGCTCCGCTCCGGCGACTGGCAGGTGCGCGGTGCCGCCATCGACGGCGTCACCTGGGTACGCACCGACCCCACCGGCGAGCACGCCACCGAGGGCAACGTCCGCGCGCATGCGTTCACCGGCACTTCGCCGGCCTTCCACGTGGTCCTCGCCCGCCTGCTCCGCCTGACGCCCGGAGCCCCGGCTACCCGCCTCCGCCTCGTCTCCTTCACGGCCCCCGTCCTCGCCCCCCTCACGGTCGATCAGTCGTGGTCGCTGCTCAGCAGGACAGCACACCCCACTGACAACGGCTCGCTGGAAGTGGACGAGTACCAGGTCAGCACCCTCGACACGGGCGAGCAGCACACCGTGCACCTCGCCGGCGACGTGGTCCTGTCGGCACCCGGCATCGAGCTCGAGGAGCTCGAGACCCCGCCCTCCGTCTTCGACCGCTGAGACCACGATGTGCGACAGGCCCCCCGGGCCTGGTAGTGTCCTCTTCGCCCCACAAAACCTGTTGACACAGGTGGAGGGGGGAGGTAGATTCAAACGGTTGAGGCGAGCTGGACTGGCCCGTCGACAACGGTTAGTATCTCAATCGCTCCCGACTGTGAATGCCAATTCACGTGGAGCACTCTCGACTCCTTATCGGAAGCGAAAAAGCCGGTGTGAATCGGCTGGCCTCGAATCTGATAAAGTCGGGGAAGCCCGGTCCGACAGGGCGCCGGAAAAGAAATCCGAACCGGAAACGGTGAGGAAATCGGATCTGGTAAGGTTGGAAACAACGAAGGGAAGCGCCCGGAGGAAAGCCCGAGAGGGTGAGTACAAAGGAAGCGTTCGTTCCTTGAGAACTCAACAGCGTGCCAAAAGTCAACGCCAGACTATAAAACAACCCCGTCCCCTTGTGGGATGA